>JAGRNC010000172.1 GCA_020440935.1 Leptospiraceae bacterium
TGGAAGAAATTAACCTCAAACTAAGAGAAGAGCTGAACCTATTTCGAGGATCTAAGTCGCCCGATGATGATACAACCTTTCTGGCTCTGGAGTTTGCGCCAAGACAGGGACCTCTGATGAGCCTGCTTTCATTTCTTCGATTGGATCGAGATCGTAATCCTTTGCCGGAAGGCAATGCAGAAGGCCAGAAGACGGTAACCATCACCAGAGATACTCTTCGACGGTCCGGCGAATGAAATCTGTACTGGAAGCCCTCCACCGCCAGTACACCGCGGAGAGAATACTCGACTCGGACCCGCTGGGCATTGTGCACGACCGCATGCCCGCGGCGGCCGAACAGGTGGAGCTTACCGCTTTTCTTGCAGCGATGTTTGCCTACGGACGAGTGGCCTCTATTCGAAACTTTATAACGTCCCTGCTGGACCAGAGCGAGGATCCAATTCAATGGATAACCGAATGTGGCCAATCGGAAGTGCGCCAAATTGCCGTTCCAGGTCCCTACCGGTTCCAGAGCCGTAGCGATGTGCAATGGATACTGCATTCGGTGGGCAAGCTTTACCATTCGCATGCAAAGAAATCGACCATTGCAAGTCCCGGTATCTCCTCCAGGAGCGGCGCTTTACCTATTGAGTCACAATTCGGAGACCCTTCGATGCCCATTGCAGATCGCATCGCCCATTTGCAGGCCGCCCTCTGGCAGGGAATTCCCGGGCCGGCCAGAAGCCCGGGAATCAAACACTGGATTGGGGCGATGGATAGCAAGGGCGCCCGCAAACGTATTTGTATGTTCTTGAGGTGGATGGTGCGCACCGAACATCCCGACCTGGGCCTGTACAAGAGTTTTGATGCAGCAAGCCTGGTTATACCCCTGGATGTCCACATGGGACGAATGGCCCGTAACCTGGGATTAACCGGTCGCAAAACCCTGGACTGGACAACAGCGGTGGAAGTTTCCAGAAAGATTGCTTCCATTTCCGGAGGAGATCCCGCGCGCTATGATTTTGCCCTCACCCGTCCAGGCATTCTGGGAGCTTGCAAAGCCAAATTTGTTGCATCGATCTGCGGCCAATGCAGGCTCCAGCCCATCTGCATCCACGGCCGTCAGCGCTGATTTTTCCAACTTTCACTTTGCTAATAGCCCCTGCATTGCGAAACTGTTACTATGGGTCTTCGAATCCTCTGTATGGGAGCGCATCCGGACGATGTGGAACTGGGAATGGGCGGCACAGTAGCCTCCCTGGTACGGCGCAAGCATGAAGTATTGATCCTGGATCTCACAAATGGGGAGCCCACTCCGCATGGCAGTCCAGAGATTCGCGCACGCGAAAGCAAAGCCGCCGCCGAGGCTCTGGGCGCGCCAAGAAAAACTCTGGATATGCCCAATCGCTATCTAGAAGAAACCATAGAAAATCGAAAGAAGCTGGCCGCAGAGATTCGCGCCTTCCGGCCCGATTACCTATTTTCTCCGTATCCGGTGGATGCGCATCCCGATCATATAGCCGCGGGTCAGCTCGCCGAATCTTCACGATTTTATGCGAAGCTTACGAAATCTGATATTCCGGGAGAGCCCCATTTTCCCCGGCGAGTGATCTATTACTTTCCTGTACATATCCGGCTCCGTATTGAGCCATCCTTTGTCTTCGACATGTCTGATACTCTGGAACAAAAACGAAAGGCCATCTTGAATTATGAATCTCAGTTTAAGGCCGGAAAGAAAGAGCATATAATCGATAGCGTGCTCAATGAAAATCGGTACTGGGGATTCCAGGCCGGGGTAGAAGCTGCGGAGCCCTTCTTTCAGCGCGAAATCACTCTATTTCGACAGTGGCCCGAGGGTTATCATTGAGCGTTACTCTTCCCGAAAACCTGGATACTCTGGATCGGCAGATTCAGAATCGAATAGAAAAATGCAGGGCAGGCATCCTGTGCCCGGATACGCTGCGCGAAAAGGCGGCCGAGCTTCGCCGACAGGCAGGCTGGGACGGAAAAGGCATTATTGTCGCTTCCGGGCATCAACCTGTTATCTACCATCCGGGCCTGTTTGCCAAGGAAGTCCTGGCCGTGGCTCTGGCAAGGCGATACGATGGGTCCGCTTACAACATCGTTCTGGATACGGACGAAATCGATCTGGCAATTAGCTATCCGGTGCGACTGGACATGGATTTTTCCTGTACTACCAGTGTTCAGGATTGGCCGGTACATAAGCGGACAGTGCCATTGACTCGCGGAAATCGAATCGTCGGTTTTCAAAAGTTCGACGATTCCAATCGGGCGCTACTCCGACGTGCATGCGAAGAGGCGCTGCGCGAACTGCACCTAGTTCTCGAGCCAAACGCGCGCAGGCGAGCTCGAAATTTCATTTTAGAGTATATTCAGCGATTGGAGAAAGCAAATTCCATCCTGGATCCTTCCATCATCCTGCGCGACATTGCGCGTCAGGAACTGGGAATTCGAGTAACCGATGTAAAGGCATCCGAATTGTTCAATTCCGATGCCTTTCGCTACTTTGCTGCATTCGTGGCCGAACGCGGGGCTGATTTTCGCCGGGCCTATAATGAGCAACTCGCGCAATACAGGGCCGAACATCGGATCAAGAATCCCGCACAACCGCTGCCAGACCTGGATGAACAGATTGGAGAACTGCCGTTCTGGTACATCAAAGGCGGTTATCGCGAAGCGCTAACCGACGATACCTTTGCCGAAGCGCTCCAATCCTGCAAAGACGGTTCCGGCGCTATTTATCCCAGGGCCGTTACTACCAGCCTGTTCGTTCGATTGTTCTTTTGCGATTTGTTTATTCATGGAACCGGCGGCGGCCGCTATGACCGAATTACCGAAAGTCTGATTCTCAAGTTCTTTGAATGCGACGCGGCTCCCTTTGTGGTCGCCACAGCCAGTTTACAGCTAGAACCGCGAGCCGATGTGCCGGTACTTTCGCGTGATCTCAAGGCCGTCGAACGTGAGCTACGCCAGCTGCACTTTGACCCTGCTCGATTCCTCTCCACCGAATGCGAATTGCATCGGCAACGAGAGGAACTGATCGGACGATGGCATGATGCGAAAGCCGCCCATCGTCCGAGGGCAGAATTGCACCGCGAATTTGCAAAGCTCAAGCGCAAAGCCCGACTCTATCTGCATTTTCGAAAGAAAGAGCTGGAAAAGGAGCGTACTCGCGCCCGACGGGTGGCCGCCGGAGCGCGCATTTTCGGCGATCGCTCCTATCCTCTATTCTACTACGACCTCAACGAATTGAGCGAAGCGATGAAATCCATTGGTTAAAGAAAGCAGGTCCGGGGCCGCAAATTATCGGTCCGAACAGTAGAATCCAGGGCCTCGCTGCCAAAACTCCCACGTTCCAGACACCGTTCGGCGGAACGAACCTTAAATCTAAGAATCCGGACTCTTGAAAAGACCCCCGATGTTTGCCTGAGCAAGAGCCTTTTCGTAGTCGTCGCGATCAACGAGAGTTAAGGAAAGCCCTTCCTTTTTGATTCGGGCCAGAATCTTACCGGTCTCCGCCGCATCCCGCAATCGAGTGGCAAGATACTTAAAATCTGTGCCGCATCCGCTACATTTGCTGTCTTTGAGGTAATTCAATCCGATCTGCTTGCAGGCAGCGCAGGTGCCGTAGAGATCATCTATCAGAAGAAGGTGCTTCTTCATATTGTCCAGATCGATTTCTTGCCAGACGCGAACGCTGTGCTTATTCTCCGGACCCATAACAAAGCCTTCTGGGCCACGTCCGAATTGTCAAGGCCGATACCGACCAGCAGCGCTTTCAAAATAAGAATAAGGCCGCATCAAAAATAAGCCTCCCGCCCACTGATGAAATCCTGTTAGATCTTTTTTCCCGCTGCACCTTGACGGACAATTCGATCCATTCCACGGGGATCTAAATTGAGGCTCAGGGAATACTCTTAAGCAACGCGCGAAAGCGGGCCTCTTGGCCGACCATGTCCGACAGATTGCAGTCGGCTTTCTTCAAAGCTGAATCCAGAAATCGGGCAATGGTCGAAGGCAACATTGGGCCTTGAAAGATGTAGCCCGAATAGATCTGGATTAGATTTGCTCCGGCCAGGATCTTCGCCAGAGCCCTGGGGCCAGAATCAATTCCACCGACTCCGATGATGGCAAAATCGGAGCCTGCGGCCTGGCGAGCCAATCGGATCATTTCATTGCTTTTATCGAACAGCGGTCTTCCCGAGAGTCCACCCTCCATGGTCGTCGCTTCCGCTTCGATCGCGAAGTCGCGGCTTATGGTTGTATTGGTAAGAATAACTCCTGCGGCGCCGCCTTTGAGAGCCGCCTCCAACAGAGGAACAAAGTCCGTGGATTCGATATCGGGGGCGAACTTAACAAATATGGGCGGGCCATTCGCGGAACGCAGTCGAATCAATTCTTGTAATAACTCGCGCAGGAAGCCTACAGTCTGTAGCTCGCGCAATCCGGGCGTATTTGGTGAGCTGATGTTTATTGCTATGTAATCGGCAAAGGTCTGCAGAGCCGTAAAGGCCTTGCTGTAATCGGAAAGCGCGGCATCGTTTGGAGTAATCTTGTTCTTGCCGATATTGATTCCGCGGATCCCTTTTCTCCGGCGCCGATCCTGCGCTGCGAATTCGCTTTTTGCTCTTTCTATCCCTGGATTATTGAAACCCATCCTATTAATGAGTGTGCCGCTTCCTGGATAGCGAAACAATCTTGGCTTTGGATTTCCATCCTGCGGAAGCGGAGTAAAGGTGCCGCTTTCTACAAAGTGGAAGCCCGCGGCAGATAGGAACGGATACAGCTCCGCTGTCTTATCGAAGCCAGCGGCCATACCCACAGGGCCCGGAAAATCGATACCGGCTACGGTGGAACGGAATCGCCGGCTCCCAAAGGCAAGACTACCGCGCAGAAAGAACTCACCGCCTGGCATGGCGAGCATTGCCCGGGCAGGGCCGGTGACAACCTCGTGGGCTGTTTCCGGATCCAGGGAAAAGAGTAAGGGTTTTAGGGCTTTGTAGGCCAGTCCGATCATTTTAGAACTGTCGGTAAAGACCCACCAATTTGCCAATGATCATTACATCTGTGGCGAAGATGGGCTTGTAAGCCTGGTTTGCAGGTTCCAATCGCACTCGCTTCTTTTCTTTGTAGAAGTATTTCAAGGTAGCTTCATCTTCGATGAGCGCGACCACAATTTCGCCGTTTTCCGCCTGGTCCGCTTTCTGGATTACCGCGATGTCGCCGTTGTGGATGCCGGCCTCAATCATGGAGTCTCCGGCCACACGCAGGGCAAAAACTCCTCCATCGGGCACCAGGTTCCGGGGAAAGGCCAGATATTCTTCGATATTTTCCTGGGCAAGGATGGGTAGGCCTGCGGCCACACGACCTACCAGCGGAACGCTTACGGTCTGCTCCAGGGTCATAGGCTCGCCGCCGGCAGAAGTGCGGAGAAGTTCGATAGCCCGGCTACGATTCTTCACGCATTTGATGTAGCCCTTCTTTTCTATGGCTTTCAGGTGGTCATAGGCGCCTTTGGCCGTGATTTCAAATGTGTCCCCGATTTCCCGGATGGTGGGCGGATAGCCCTGGGTGCGAATAGATTCTTCGATGAAATTTAGTATTGCTTGTTGCTTCTCTGTGAGATCCTTCATAACCACACAAAAGATAGCCTAACAAAAGTTACGTCAATCATTTTTGGACGGAATCGGGATCTGGGTGAAAAAATGTGACATAATCCTGGGCCCAGACTGGAGGCGCCTATTAGAGCCGAGTCGCTCGGATGTGTGTTTCGCTAATGGGACATAATCCGGCGCTGAGAGAACTGTCGCAATGTGACATAATCCGGGCGCCGGATACCATCGGAAATGTGACAAAATCCCATCCATAGCTTGCTCATAGAATTCCTGGTTCCATTAGCGCAGTTCATCGATGTGAGCTTCTTCCAGCGATTGGAATGGGTGCCGGAAGAATAGTCGTTCAAGACTTTCAATATGGTCGGTTATGTCCGTCAGCAAGA
>JAGRNC010000173.1 GCA_020440935.1 Leptospiraceae bacterium
GGCAACCTGCTTCCGGGGCATGGGGGCATACTCGATCGGATCGATTCCCTCACATTCACCGCGCCGCTATTCTTTCATTTTCTGTACTACTTCAGGTATTAGGCCGCGTTGGAACTTCGGAAACCCTTGTGCCACCATTTTGAATTGGGCCCGAAGAGCGACCGACAGCGTACAATGTAGTTAGATGCAGATCGACGAATTCAGCCGTAGAACGCTTTTACCGCATCTACAACTTCGTCGACCTCTTCGCTTCGCATATACGGAAATAGAGGTAGATTCAATACGCTCTTGCAGATTCGTTCGGCATTTTCCCCGCCCACCTTTCCTTTCAGAAATTTGGGGGATGCATCTTGCTGAGACATGGGGCCCGGATAAACGATACCGCAGCCTATGCCCTTTTCTTTCATAGACTTCTCGAGATCGGGGCGCCGGGCTTCGTCTACGATCAATACGTTCAAATAACCGTTTTCCAGGTAACCGGCGGGAGCATTCACCACCCGAATGGGCAGGTTTGCCAGTTTTTCGCGGTACTGGTTCGCGACAGCGCGGCGGCTCTTAAGGCGCGCCTCCAGATGGGGAAAGCTTAGATTCAGAAAGGCCGCCTGAAAGGAATCCATTCGCGAATTCCAACCGACAAGGCCATAGGAATAATGCGTGGTGCGACCGTGGTTTTCCAGACTGCGAATGCGCGAGGCAAACTCATCGTCAGAAGTGAGCACTGCACCTGCATCGCCTGCGGCGCCAAATACTTTGGCCGGGTAGAAACTAATGGTGGAGATTTGCGCATTCGCGTAGATGGACTGTCCATCTTTTTGTACGCCGAATGCCTGTGCGCCATCTTCAATGAGCACAATGTTTTGCTCCAGGGCATACTTGCGAAATTCTTCCAGACGCCCACTTCCCCATCCATAGAGGTGAACAATGAAGGCAGCTTTGGGTTTGTACTTTTCGCAGGCTTCTTTGAATCGATCAAAGTCAAGCTGCAGATCTTCCGCCGATACATCCACCGTAACCGGGTCGGCGCCAACGTTAACTACAGCTTCAAAGGTTGCCCAGAAGGTTAGATCCGGAACCAGGACAATGTCTCCGCGTTCCACTCCTGCGCCACGGAGAGCAAGTTGCAATGCATCTGTTCCATTCGCGCAACCGATTGCATGCTTGACCCCGCAATAGTCGCGAAGGGTGGATTCGATGGCCTCAATCTCTGGACCTCCGATAAAGCGTGTATTTTCGGATAGATCCCGGACTTTCTCCATCCAGGAGTCGATGAAACCATCTTCAAAGCGTTTCAGATCAATAAAGGGAACGGACATGTATGCCTGCCAGGTTATTCGCCGGAAGCTACCGCTTCCAGGGCTTCTTCAAGAGTAGGGTAGAGCTTCAATTCGGGGGGTAAATCCATCAACCCAAAAACCTTGCGTAGAAAGCTATGGATGCCGCCAATGATTAGCCGACCGCCATTTTCGCGGGCGCGGTAATGGATCGAGAATAAAATTGCCACACCTGTAGAGTTGATATAATCGAGATCGGTGAGATCAAAGATCATACTCTGTCCGGTGCTCTCCAGGAGTTTGTAGAACTTGCGGTTGAAGTCCTGTGAGTTAGAATTTGTAATTCGGCCGGTAAGTTTTACAACTCGGATGGAGTTACCCCCGAGCTCTTTTTCCTCAACTCCGACCTTTAGTTCCGGAAATTCAAGCTCCAAAGGAAGCCTCCCCGTTCATCCTGTTATTGGACGAAATAAAGCTGGGTTGCAACTTGCGAGTATGGAAATCCGAAGCGCTCATCCGCATTATTATGACTGCAATCTTCATATCTATCTGTCTATTTCAGCGACCCGAAACTTCCCGTGGAGTCCGGTCCAGGGCGCTTCTATGGCTCGGCCTGTACCAAGAACCACAGTTTTTCTGGCCACGGTTCAGACCGAAAAGAAAAAAATATCTCTCCATCCAGCCCGTTTTCCACCGATCCCCGGTTGCCGGCTATTGGACCTGTATACGTTAGATACAACCGACGGTGATCTTTTTTCCGCAATAGTTTGTACTG
This sequence comes from Leptospiraceae bacterium, assembly GCA_020440935.1. Classification (GTDB taxonomy): domain Bacteria; phylum Spirochaetota; class Leptospiria; order Leptospirales; family Leptonemataceae; genus UBA3465. Next base: position 2,047 of record JAGRNC010000173.1, read on the forward strand.
AAAGCAATTTGGTTCCAGGAAGGCAAGCCTTTCGACCAGTAGGCGGAAGCCTTTGATGTTCATTGCAAGAATCTGCTGCAAATCGTTCTGACTCATACCGTAAGTCGGAACAGGATCTTCTCCGGTATCTAGAAACAGATCTCCGTGGAATTCCGCTTCCGTAAGCCGGTGCAATGCCAGCCGAAAACGCAATTAATGCCTCCCGGGCTCCTCCAGTCGAAGCGCCACGGAAGGACCGTGCACAATGTCCAGAGAATTGATTCTGGTAAGGGCCTTCTCCAGCTGGCTTTCCCGGGCATCATGAGTCAGTATGACCACATCAACGGGTTCCGGACCTTCTTCCTGATGCATGGAGGCAATGGAAATCTCCTGAACAGCAAGCTCATGCGCAATGGAGGCCAGTACCCCGGCCTGGTCCACTGTGCGAAAACGCAAGTAAAAGCGATAAAGAGCATCCTCGGATGCGCGCACCGCCTTGCCGCTGGAAAGCCATACTTCAGGACTAGAGGCGGGCCGAGCCAGCGCAGCAATGTCTCCAAGCACAGCCGATGCGGTGGGAAAGGCTCCCGCACCCCGGCCCACAATCATGGTTGAGCCCGAGTATTTATCGTCGGTAAATAATGCGTTATTTTCTTCTTCCACCGAGGCCAGAAGATGATCCTGTGCAATCAATGCAGGATGCACGCGAAGCAAATAACCGTCCCCGTCCTTTCGCGCCACCGCCAGTAATCGAATCACTCTTCCCATGCGAAGGGCCATAGCATGATCCAGCGGACTTAGTTCGGTAATTCCTTCGACTTTGATGTCCTTTTCCTGAACCAGATGATCAAAAGCCAGTGAGGAAAGAATGGCCAGCTTTTGGGCGGCATCGCGGCCGCTTACATCAAATGTAGGATCTGCTTCGGCAAAGCCTTTTTCCTGTGCGATTTGCAATGCCTCTTCGTAAGGCATGCCTTCTTTTTGCATTCGAGTAATAATGAAATTGCAGGTGCCATTGAGAATTCCAAACATCTCATGGATATCGCTGCCCACCCATACGCGGCGCATATTTCGGATTACCGGTAGCGCCCCGGCCACGGCAGCTTCAAAGCCTATGCCGCAGTTCTTCGCCCTCGCGAGCTCGAATATTTCTGCTCCATGATTGGCGAGCAATGCCTTATTCGCAGTCACTACGCTCTTACCGGACTCCAGAGCCGATAGGACCCATTGACGTGCAGGCTCCAGGCCGCCTACCAGTTCGACGATAATATCGATATCGTTTCTTGCGATGACCCCTTGCGGATCATCGGTGACATCGAAGTCCTGATTCTGTAGATGCGCTTTCTTCTGCCAGGATCGGTCGGCCACAGCAACAATGCGAATCTGCACTCCGATTCGGCGTTCCAGAACGCTGCGCTGCTGCGCAATAAGATCGATCAAACCGCCCCCGACGGTACCGCCTCCAAGAATTCCGATGCGCACTTCCTTCATGAAACGAACAGCCCTAGGCCCGGGTCCCCTGCCCTTGATCTGCGCTTTCTTCTTTTGGCGGATTTTCGTTACGTCGACGTCGACCTCTGTTTGGCAGGTCACGGAGTAGCTCTTCAAGCCGCCGCTGCGCCCCTTTATCATTTCTTACCTGGTTTACCACGCTCCTGGGGTAGGACTCGGGGTAATTGTGGATATTGAGTAGCTCAATATCGTCCAGTTCCAGTGCTTCAGCTTTCTTGCGCGCCATAGATCTACGGGAACAGGCCAACAGCGCGCAACTCAGTCAAGTCAATTCGACCGGTTTTTCTTGACACAATCGATGTAGAGGACACTTGAGATGTGTGAACCTTTTCTCTGCCGCGGAGCGCGCCCTTAAAAGAATCTATGCCCCGGCAAAAGCGATACCGCCCCTACCCGATTCTGAAATGGCCTCGAGATACCCGGCCATGCGCTGGCAAATCCTTGAGTCAACATTCCTGGGATACGCTACGTTTTACCTGGTTCGCAACAACCTGGCCCCTGCAGCCGTCTCGCTGAGCACCGCCTTACATTATGATAACACCATGTTGGGAACTTTAACCAGCGTAACTGCCATAAGCTACGGACTGGGAAAATTCTTGATGGGAAGCATTTCCGATCGCAGTAACCCCAGGTTCTTCATGGCTACCGGCCTCATTTTAAGCGCAATCTGCAATTTTCTGTTTGGAATGTCCTCTAACTTTGAAACGCATCTGTTTCTCTGGTCATTCAACGGATTCTTTCAGGGAATGGGATGGGCGCCTTGCGGTAGAAGCCTGGGGCACTGGTTTGCGGTCAAAGAACGGGGCACAATCTTTGGACTCTGGAATATCGCGCACAACGTGGGCGGGGCTTCCATCGGATGGCTTTCGGCTTATCTGGCCAAGAACATGGGCTGGGAGAATGCATTCATTATACCAGGAATCATCGCTCTGGTTGGTGCAGTATACCTGTTGATTCGACTGCGAGATACTCCGCAATCTCTTGGCCTACCTCCTATTGAAAAGTATGTGCGCTTGCATCCCGACAAATTGCTGGACTTTGCAAGCAAGAAGACTCCCGAAGAGGTGGCTGCCGAAAAGGACGAAGACCATGAAGTGCTACACCATCCGGCAGTGGACGATCCGGAACGAGAGTTGGGCACCAGGGAACTGTTCGTAGAGTATATTCTAAAGAACCCGGCGCTCTGGGTTTTTGCCTTCTGCAATTTTTTTGTCTACATTATAAGGTACAGCCTTATTGATTTTGGGCCCAAGTTCCTGCACGACGCAAAAGGCGCCAGCATCGTTAGTGGGGGCGGAAGCACGGTAATCTATGAAGTGGCGGGCATTTTCAGTACAATTATTATTGGCTGGCTTTCGGATCGTCTGGGCGGCCGTCGGGGTATGGTGTCTCTTCTCTGCCTGATTCCGATCTTTGTTTCGCTGGTTGCCATTATTATGATTCCAGAGGGTCATTTGAACTGGGACCTATTCTTCTTTGGTGTCATTGGATTCTTCATATATCCACCGGTAATGCTTCTGGGCCTGGCGGGCCTGGACTTTACTTCCAAGAAGGCAGTGGGTGCGGCAGCGGGATTCATTGGCCTATTTGGCTACATGGGCCGGACCGTCCAGGGGACCGGACTGGGTTGGATGGCCGATAACTACGGATGGGTTCCCGCTTTGAGCGCCGTCGGCGTTTGCATCGTCATGGCCATTCTGCTGCTTTCCCTTACCTGGAACCTGCGACCGCGCAACTGAAATGTTTATTGCAGAACATCGAAAATTGAGACGCCCCGGCACAAGCGAGGCGCCAGGAGAGGATGAACTCACGTCCGTGTACCTTGCGGGACCCGATGAGTCCATCGAGGCAGAAATCTGCCCGGAAATCGGATGCACTTGCTTCTCCCTTCGCCTGGGCGGCCAGGAAGTTCTTCATTTTCCATTTAATCTAAATCACTATCGTGCAAGCAAAGACCTGGCCGGCATCCCGTTGCTGTATCCCTGGGCTAATCGATTGGAAGGTAACTCATTTTCTTTTCGAGGAAAGGAATACCCGCTGGAAGGACCGGACATATACCGCGACGGTAATGGACTTCCTATTCATGGACTAATCTTAAAATCGCATTCGTGGAGCCTCAAAGATCTAAATGCCTCCGGAACTTTTGCCCGAGCGTTATTCGAATTTGGCGCCGAAGATGCCATGCTGCGAAATCTATTTCCATTTTCGCAGGGAATTGCCCTAACGTTCGAGCTTACCGATGCGGGCTTGCGAATACTACTGGAGGTGGAGAACCGCGACCGCTCTGCATTTCCGCTGGCGCCAGGCTTTCATCCGTATTTCTCATATGCTGGCTTTGAGCGCGAAGACGTTATCCTTGAAATACCGGCTCGGGAATGTCTGGAGCTGGATAGTCATTATCTACCTACAGGAGAACGCACGGCTAC
>JAGRNC010000174.1 GCA_020440935.1 Leptospiraceae bacterium
TAGGGTGAACCCTCGTCGCCTCGGTTCCTCCGCTGAAGGATTGCAAACTCGCTCTGGCATACGATTCGCTGGAACGATTGCGGTCCGCCGATTCGCTCATTTCGATGGCCATTCGACGGAATAAGAACGGTGCGATAGCCTGAGCAATTTGACTCCTTCGGGAGTTATGGGTGCATACAAACAATAGCTGAATAGGATCGCCCGATTTCCACCGCTGCGCCATGTATTCGGCCAGGCCTTGCAAGGCGATTTGTCGGCTCTGTAATTTGTTCCAATCCATTTTTCTTTTTGGAATCGCCATTTTCAGGAGTTCTGCATCAGTAATCGCAAGGCTTCTTCGGACTCGTTTACCGCTTCCATTCGAAGGTACTGGGGGCCAAAAAAATCAACCAGCGCTTGAATCAATCGATTGCTCTTTACGTAGAATTCGATAATTCCCTCTGAAAGTCGAACATACATCATATGAAAGTCGCCCACAAAGGTGGGCACCATGCGAACGTAGTATGCTGGCCGAAAATAGATATAGCGGCCTTCATGCTGGAAGGCGGGCGGGATGTTACGCGTGAATCGATTCATGGCTATTCGCTGCGCAAATGGAAATGGACTCACTGTGCGATACAAATCGAGCTTCTGGTATGGATAGGAACGAAATTTGAACCGATGGCACTTAAAGTAAATCCCATGATTCTCCACATGGTGTGGACGAAATGATACTTCGAATGCAGTGCCGCGAAGCCGCCCCTGTCGCGTAGTTTTGCCCCGGATTCGGATTTCTCGGGCCGTGGTCTCAATGGAGAACTCCAGCAGCGACGGATTTCGAATCCGTGCCTGATTCGAAATTACAGGATTCAGAGCATCCATCTTCAGCTGGATCCTGTACACCTTTTCTTCCAGTGGATTCTGAATCTCCATCAGCAAAAACCTTTACAAAAGATAATCCCCGGTTCCATGTCTACTTTTTAAGCCTATGAAAGTATCAGTTCTCGGTAGTGGATCGTTTGGAACAGCTCTAGCCTCGGTGTTAGCCGATAAGGGCGAGGATGTCCTGCTCTGGGCCAGAAACCCGGAAATCGTTGAGTCGGTCAATCAGGCTCATGAAAACAAACGATATCTGCCCGGAATGCGCCTCCCCGACAAACTCAAGGCCACGGCGGACATCGAAGAGTCTCTGAAAGATGCGGGGATGATTGTTGTGGCCATTCCATCCCAATCTCTGGCGGGAGTGCTACGAGATATTTCGGGTTCGCTGCCAGCCGGAGTGCCGCTGGTCAGTGCTGCCAAAGGCATTGAGAAAGGCACGCTTCGGCTGGTCTCCGAAATCTTCGAAGAAGAGCTGCCAGGCAAGTTTCATCGAAACCTGACCTACCTTTCCGGACCCAGCTTTGCAAAAGAAATCATACAGAAGATTCCCACGGTGGTCAGTATTGCCGCTCGTGACGATGAAGTGGGCGAGCAGGTACAGCATCATTTTTATCACGGGTACTTTCGTACGTATCGTACGCAGGACGTGGTGGGAGTCGAAGTAGGCGGCGCATTAAAGAATGTCATCGCCATTGCGGCCGGGGTTTCCGACGGTTTACAGCTCGGTCATAACACTCGCGCCGCCATCATTACGCGCGGGCTTGCCGAGATCACTCGCCTGGGAGTAACCAAGGGCGCAGATCCAATCACATTTCTGGGACTGGCCGGCATGGGCGATCTTGTACTAACTTGCACCGGCGATCTTAGCCGGAATCGCACCGTTGGTAAGAAGCTGGGCGAGGGAATGAAGCTAAACGACATCATCGCAGAGATGAACCAGGTGGCTGAAGGTGTGGATACGACTGCCTCCGCGCATGATCTGGCCAAAAAGCTGGGTCTGGAACTGGCCATTACCGATGCGGTCTACGCTATGCTCTATAAGGACCTGGAGCCGGCCAGCGTGGCCAGGGAGCTAATGAGCAGAGGTTTAAAAAAAGAAATGGAAGGCCACGAGCCGCGGCGACGTTCCTCCGATCGCGGTTAGTTGCAGCCTGGATGGATCGCAAAAGAAATGAGTAAGAACTACTGATTGCTCTTTCTATGTTCTTGCAGCGCGCCGTGTAATTCTTTCTTTTGCGAATCAGAAATGCGACCCTCACTGATGATGGCATCGATTCGTTCGGCATCGAGTACTTCTTCTTTTAATATCTTGCCTTCCAGAGAATGCAGAAAACGGACTACTTCGTCTGTTTTTACAAATCCAGTTTCCAGAGCATGCATGGCAAACCCTGCCGATCCTTCGCATGCCACAGGGAAAACAATCGTATCCAGATCCGGCTTCACATCCCAGTCCGATGGAAGGCTTTCTTCGATCTCTTTGCGCATTTGATCGGTATTATTGGAGGCGGCCCGGTTAATCCAGACGGCGCCTACAGGGTTGACCGTACCATGAACTTGCAGATTTCTATCTGTGAGCGCAGCAATGCGACGGGCCGAATCGCGGGTAAGCGCTTCGCGATCTTTGAATTGGAGTTTATACAGGTATTGCTGCAATCGGTCGCCGTGAATCCAGCCTGAAAGAAGGCATTGATAAAGAGTAAAGATCAGATAATCGCTTTCCGTATCATCTCCCATGAGAATCTCTTTTGCGCCCGTGGGACGATGGATTCGCATCTGAAGTAGAGTCTCCAATTTGTAGGAAACCTGATCAAACAGGCTCTGAAAACTGGAGCCCATATATTTCATGGAACGATCCAGCGCTTCGCCAAAGCCTTTGGAAAGATAGTCGTCCATATTCAGTACAGTCTGCACAGTCTTTCGAATCATTTGATTCAGGGTGCCCATCAAATACTTCAGATGGAGGGAATCTACCGGGATCGAATGGTTCGAAAATACGCTCATCAAAGTACGGCGAAAGAAGTGGGGCGAGGCGGAAATAAAGGAAAGCGAATAGCCATGGCCAGAGAAGAGACGGTATAGCTCCTCCATGCCTGCCAGCGGCTTCTTCATGTCCGGAAGCTCCATTAATGTGTCCAGGAGTCCCTGCCGGCTTTCAATCTTTGTGTCCAGGAAAGTCTGATCGATGTCTGAAGTAATCAGTGTTCCCTGGTAGTCTTCTGCAAGAATTGTGGCCCGGCCAAATCCAATGGCCGTATCGGTCTGGTTGGTTTGCTGAATACCTGCGCCAATTCGGGCAATATCTGTAAAGCTCTGTCGGATGGAATCGCTACCGCGTAGCATAATCCGCACAAGATATTTTCCAGCGGGCAGGTCGCCCTCCATCTCCACGGCAAAGAATCCATCTTCTTCGCCATGCAACTCTTCGCTTTCCAGGGCTGTTTCCGGGATGGAGTAGTCCTGTAGTTTTTCTGGAATATCGGACCATTCCTGGGGCCAGGGAGCCAGTTGCACCGAGATTCGAGGCTTTCGGACCGAGCTCATTCCCATGTCCTGCACCGGACGGATGCGTTTTAGCTGCGACCGGGGCAGTCCAATAAAGGGATCCCACAATTCCTGATTGTGGTCCGAAAGGATGGACACATCCACAACTTGACCTTCAATCCGGATACGTCGGCCGGAGCCAATATATCCATTTACCAGAGCTATTCTTTTGCGATCGATTCCGGGAACCGTTGGTTGTTTGTACTCTTCTGCCATCGTGAAATACTTGAACTATTGAGCGGTGAATCCTTAATGCTTCCGATAGCCTGCGGGCTGTCATTCAAAAAAAGGGAACCATGTCAGCACTGCCCATTTTCATCTATTCCGATCGCTACAATATGGACCTGGGGGAACATGTATTTCCCTCTGTGAAATATCGCTACATCCGCGAGGCATTGCGCCAGGATGAGCGCTTCTCTGAGCACAAATTTCTGGAGCCGTTGCCGCTGAGCTACGAAGAAGCGGCCTCGGTACACAAGAAGGCCTACCTGGAGGATCTCCGAGAATTAAATTTCTCCAAACGGGTGTACCGTAGCGAGTTGCCATTAAATCGTATGATAGTCGACGCATTCTTTCTGGCGGCTGGAGGAACTCTACTGGCCGCAGAAATGGCGCTGCAGCATCGATTGGGAATGAACCTGGCCGGGGGCTTCCATCATGCATTTGCCGACCATGCCGAGGGGTTCTGCTATTTGAACGATGTTGCCATTGCCATTCGAGTATTGCAAAAGCAGAAAAGAATTCGTAAAGCTCTGGTAATTGATCTCGATGTACATCAAGGGAATGGAACGGCCCGGATTTTTCGGTCTTCCCGGTCTGTGTACACTTTTTCTGTGCACGAAGAGAAGAACTATCCCCCCAAAGAGAAAGGCTCCCTGAACGTTGGACTGGAAAGTGGAACTAGCGACGAGCAGTATCTGGAAGCGCTGGAGAAGAACCTGGAATATATAAAGAGCAAATTTAAGCCGGACCTCGTCGTATACGTAGCTGGCGTCGATCCGTACGAAAACGACCGACTGGGTGGACTGTCTGTTAGCAAGGAAGGCATGGCTCGTCGCGACATTCTCGTAAGAGACTATTTTCAAGAGGTTCCTATGCTGGCTGTGCTGGCTGGCGGCTATGCGATCAATACGCAGGATACGGTGGATTTGCACGTACAAACCTGCGAGGTTCTGGCAGGATTTCGCTAATGGCATTGTTTGGCGATTCGGACAAATTGAGTCGCAGAGAAGGCGGCTCGGACAAGGAAATTGAGCTGCCCAATCTCGAGCCTCTCGATATTGAAGAGGATCTGCACGGCGGTCCTTTGATCAAGAATGCCGATGGCGCCGTACGCATTTTTGGCAAATTCTCCGAAGCCGAGATTCGCGAGTTAATGGAATGGTCCGGTATCTTTTCGGAGCTTGCGGCCAAAGGATACACCGATCCGCTTCTGGAATTGCATTACCTGTCGGACCTGGATCAGCGCATTTTCGTTAAAGATCCCGAATCAGATATGGTGCTGATTCACATACGACTCAAAGTATCTTACTTTCGCTTTCGTCTACATCCCGGCGCGCCGCAGAAAAAGCTACTCTACATCGACTGGCTTCTTACGCAGCATCCGCGAAGCAAGAATATACGTCCCGATCGATTGTTCCCGGGACAGAATGCGCCCGGGCTGGGCATTTTTTCGCAAATAAGCGACTTCATTACCAATCTGGCTCTGGGAGTGGGGGCCCGGGGCGCCTTTAACATCCCGGAATACTTCCATGATGCGCTACTCTTCCATAGAGAATTTCGCTTCTATGATCCTGCCACCGAAGCATTCTTTCGAGGCTTAATTCGAGACCTGCGCAAACATGGGGCGCGGGAAATCTCAAAAGCGCTTTCTGAGGGTCGCATTCGCGATGGTCAGGGCGAAGCGGTGCGATGGGTTCCGGGCGAGATGATTTCCATACTCGATCCGGAATTGGAAGAAATCATCTGGTCCAAGGACTATTTCACTCGAGTGGTACGCCAGCTCAAGCGTATCGAGTTTTCTATGGAACCAGCCCCGGCCGCAGAGAGTTAGATCTTAAGCGCAGGGGTGCTTCTCGAACGCAGGCCTGGCACGAAGGGGCCGCTCCTTTCTGCGGAGCGCTCCATTCCTGCGATTCTTCTAAACGAATGCGCCTGGTCCTATGATTCTCCGAATCGATTGGGGCCGTCTGGTACTTTGGGCTGGAATGTAATCTTGGAATAATGTACTGGAACTCTCAAGTAGAACGCGCCAATGGAACTGCGTTTACAGACGTTCGAACTAAGCTGGCTTCGGATTTGGAGAGATGGGCAGGGATTCAAAGCAAACGCGGTTTCGGCCGCTCTCTTTCGCCTGGTAGAGCAGCTTGTCTGCGCGTGCGTAAAAATCGGCCAGCTTTTCGCCTTCGCGAAGCACAGTGGCGCCGATGGAAATAGTAAACCGAATCGGCTCCGGGTCCCATTCCACGCTCAGTTTTTCAATACCGGAACGCAGGTTTTCGGCCACGGTGCGATATTCTTTGGCCAATTCGTTGCGAAGTAGAATCATAAACT
>JAGRNC010000175.1 GCA_020440935.1 Leptospiraceae bacterium
GCTGTCCAGCTCCACTCGAGTGGCCTGCACAACAGCATACTGTACCGGAGGAAGTTCGGAGCACAGCGGTTGGGTGCTTTCGTCGAACACCGAATATTACAATAGCTCCGGTCAACTTCTCATGACCACCAATGGAAGCGGCATAGTGGATTTTGGTTCCGGCGCTTCTCTGAACCAGCCATTTACGACTGCGGTATCGTTTTACTGGACTGGTTTGCAGGAGGATTGGCGGCTTACTGCGGATACTCGTACCGATTGGACCGTTGAAATCGCTGGACTTCCTGTCGCGGGATTGGGCGCGGGATCTGTCACAAACAACACCTCCCTCGGATTCTTTGGCCAGAACGACCAGTGCAGCAAAAGCTTTCGATTCCTCTGCGTGCGACAGTAATCGCAGCGTGCGTGACAATCAGCGGCTGGTTCCGGGCCCCGTTAGTAAGCGGCCCTGGCGCCAGAGTCGGCCCCGGGCGCTAACACAATACAAGCCGAGGAGCCGAGTTACAACCTCAAGGCTCTACGAGACCGGAACGAATGGCGAACTTCACAAGCTCGGTGCCCGAATGCATCTCGAGTTTTCGCATGATGTTTTGTCGATGGACCTTGACTGTCGTAGGAGCAATGTGCAACTTTTGTGCGATCTCATCCCTGGAAGTTCCTTCGGCGATGAGCTTCAAGATCTCTCTTTCGCGCGGCGACAAAACCTGATAGAGCGAATGCTTATCGTTTTCGTTTTCTGCGGGCGCACCTCCATCCACGCTGGCGCCGCCGGGGGCGCCGGCCAGGCTCTTGACTCGATGGATAAGTCTACTATTGATACGGGGGCTCAAGAAATGCTGCCCGGCCACTACAGCCTCCAGGGAACGCAGTAGATCTTCGCCAGCATCGTCTTTCAGTACGTAGCCTTCAACGCCCATGTCCAGCATCTGATCGATGTATTCTTCGTCGTCGTGGCGACTCAAAAATACCACTCGTACTTCTGGATGATAGCGTTTCAGTCGACGAGCGATTTCAATTCCAGAAAGTCCGGGGATGGAGATATCCAGAACGGCCACATCGGGCGGCTCCCGATCCAGTTCTTCCCAGGCAGTGCGACCGTCGCCGGCCTCGCCGGCCACTTCAAAGCCATCGCTTTCGGCCAGGATAAGCTTCAGACCTTCCCGAAGAATACGGTGATCATCCGCCAGATATACTTTTAATTTTGCATCAGCCATTTGCATCCTCTGTTTGCTCTTCGGGCCACGGAAGAACTACAGATACCTCGGTACCATTCCCCGGTGTAGAGAGAAACCCAAAAATTCCTTCCAGGTCCTCCGCCCTTCTTCTAAGGTTCATCAATCCAAAGCCGCCCTTTTCCAGGCTCCTTTTGCTGAGCCGGTGAATAGAAAAGCCGCATCCATTATCACGAATTTGAAGTATCAGACTGTCTCCCGTATCTTCCAGAAGCACTTCCACATGGGAAGCTCCCGAGTGGCGCACTATATTGGAAAAAATCTCCTGGCACATTCGGTACAGAGGCACCGAAATCATATCCGGGATCTCACGCTGCAATTCGATCTTCTAATCCACAATGCAGCCACGGGGCTCCAGGAATCCACGAATTAATCGATTAATGGCCGCCGGTAGGCCAATTTCACGCAATGAGCTGGGAAACAGGTTCGAATAGATTTCTCGAAGCTCCTGGCTCGCTTCATCGATAAGTTCTACCCCCTGATCAAATCCGCCCTTTTCCGGATGCTTCTTATAAGAGACCAGATTGATCTTTGCGGCAAGAATGGTCTGCCCTACGCCATCATGCAATTCAGCAGCAATGCGCTGCCTTTCTTCTTCTTGAACGCGCAGAAGTCGGGAATGTAGCAAATCCACTTCGGCTTCCAGGCGACGGATCTCGGTGATGTCCTTGATCATCAAAGCCTGGCCATTCCGAAGAGCAAATACCGAATATCCGTAGATCCGATTTCCTGCTTCCAGTTCCCGGTTTTCCAGACGGGGAATACCGCTGGCCCGAACCCGACGCAAATCCATCTGCAAGGACTCGATGGATTCCGAGGGCCAGGGTAGGACCTCCTCTAGCTGTTGACCCGCCACTTGCTGCTTTTCCAGGGCGAACTCAGCCAGGAATGTGGGGCTGGCATAACGCACCTTTCCGCTGGAGTCCAGGGCGACCAGCGGTGAGATAAAAGCCAGAAGTTCCGAGGCGGATATGAATCCCGAGCTTTCCACGGGCTGATTTTCTTGATACGTTTCCATCGGGTAAAGAAAAAAGAAGCTGGCTCCGAAGAGCCAGCACAGCCCGCTTCTTCTGAAAGTCAATTCAGAGGAAATACATACTGGTTCACGGGACTATCATACCAGTCCCGAAAATCCTTACCAGCCGAAAGGTACCAATCGTCGAATTGAGGATAAGCATCATGGATGTTTTCTCGTTCATAAGGCCACTGGAAGTAATCCGGCACAAGGAGAGCCCAGGGAAATCCAGCCGAATCGATGTAGCGGTCACTGCCATCTTCGCGATAATATTTCCCTGCAAAATGGACCTCATGACCTGTATTTAGCACCTTGATAAATAGATCGTAGGGTGCTTTTCCCATAGTGGCCAGCGCCACAGGCGCCGATGGCAGAAACGTGAACACTGCCATCTGTCCAGGGGCAAAGCTCTGGTTTTTCGCAGTGTTTGATTGAGAGATCGTATTATTGCTTCGCCCCAGTATCTCAATGGCATTTCCGTTTGCCACGTTTTCGACCGAACGGCTCAGCTCCTCGCCGGAAGGCGAGTAGCGCACCAGAGTGGCCGATCCATGCACAGATTCGGGCAAAGCAAGGTGCAAAGTATGGTCATAGCCCGCGCCTTTGGCAATGTGCTGATAATGAGCGCGGAGCTCCACAAGCTGACCGGATGCATTTAGATCCTGTTCCTGATACATTTGCACCACGTAATCGTTGAAGTCCGCATCCCCGCGATTGGGATACAGGTCTTCATAAGCTATGCGATAATATCCTTCGGATGGGACTCGCACGGTAGTGGCCTTATTAGGATCGTCCGGGAACTGGTCTTCATTGTCCGGTATTCCATCGCCATCCCTATCAACAATGGGCTGAGCCTCCGCTTTTACCTGCACGCGTAGAGTTATGGAGCTCTGCGAAACCTGCTCGATGTCGACATTAATCTGAATCAGCTGTCCGTTGTAGCTAACTTCAACCACTACATTGCGAGTGTCCTGATTGACGGTCACATTTCCTGTGACATTTCCCGATTCGTCGGTCTTTGCACGAAACAGGACCCGGTTTCCATTTGCATCCCTGACCTGGACCAGCGTGCCCGGCACACCGCCGGTGGGGTCCTGCACCACTACTTCGATGGGGATGCTTTTATTTGTATCAAAGATGAACTGCCCATCTCCCTGCTGAATATCGCTGATTTCGTAGCTGAACGGGATTTCGTTAACCGTCCCGCTTCCCTGTGTATTTTCCGTGGCGCCGTTCTGCAGGCTAAGTAGCCAGGCCAGATTGGGATCTTCGGCAGAGTTACAACTCGCCGCACCCAGAACGACCGTGACCAGTAGCGCTACTCGAAGTGCTCCCCGCTTGCTCTTCCTGCTGTTGCCTGCTATCGGTTCCATAATACAGACAGTATAGAACCAGATTTGCGAAATCTGCAATAGTACCGGCGGACTAAAGTTAAGCGGTAATGGGACTAGTTTTCTAAAAGTTAAGGACTAAACCGTCAAAAGCGGCCTCTGCGAAGCCCGGGCGGAAACTGTTAGTCTTTCGCACAGAAGCTGCAAGTTCGTCGTAGATATGCGAAACAATGAGACGACGGGTTCTTATTTTCTCTCGATTTTTTTCCAATTCCTCCAGACTAACGTGCGCGATGGGCTTACCGTCGGCCGGAAGATCCGCAACGCTTAGCTCCATAATGGCTAGATCGGTGTCAGAAAGGGCATCCCATAGTAGCGAATCAAAAGCGGCATCGCCACTAAATGCGAATCGGTTGCCCGAGGGAAAACCCAATCTGAGGGCCACACTTTCCGGCCGATGGTTGACCGGCCGCGCTTCCAGCCGGGCTCCTTCATATGTCGCATTACCTGTAAGCTCCAGGAATTCCAGGGGCAGATCCAATTCTATGCCAGGATACATGCACTCGCTCAATTCCCTTACTTTTGCCTCCACTCCGGGGGGCCCAATAATAGTAAAAATGGAATCTCTTTTCTCGATGTATAGAAAGTGCAACAGTAGAAAGGGAACGCCGGCCATGTGGTCGCCATGAAAATGCGTGAGAAACAAAGCCGATACAGAGTTTGGCGAAATATCGAGCTGGTTCAGTCGGTACAAAGAAGTGGCGCCAAAATCAATGAGCATTCGAACGGATGACCCATCCATGCGGGGCCATTGTGCAAGATAGCAGGCATGGGCGCGTCCGCTGGAATGAAATGCATTCCCGGAACCGATGACCTGAACAAGTTCGTTATTCTGGGAATTGGAATTTGACATAGTCGCTTTATTAGTCCGGCTGCGGCAAAGCCATCCGTTTGGTGAGCTAGTTTACAAGAACCGTCTTGCGTAGATGATCTTCGATTGCTCTGGCATACTTTGGAGCCATGGCAAGCATTCCAAAATAAGAAAGATGGTGCGGATCTGCAAAATACTGCATGGGCACGTCATTATGAAAATCCACGAAACCCCGGGACTGTGTTCTGCTTAGATAGGATAAGAAATCATCCAGATACTGGCTATCGCTGTACAGCGGCAATTCCACGGGGTTTTCCGGGTTATATATGAGCAGAAGTCTGTCCTGAAAGATAGCGCGAAGGTCTTCCATGCGCCGCATCTCGTAGATTGGCTCAAATTTCTTCCACGGAAGATAACTGCGAGATATTCGCAGCTCATTAAAGGCAACCAGTGCTGGATGCTTGCGCCAATCGTCCGGAGAAATGCGTCTGGAATAGTCCTTTATGTAGTCGCCGTCGTTGAGGTGGAGCAGCCGCTGATCTTCCAGAAACCATCTACGGTGCTGCACTTGATTTTCCGGAGCGCTCTTTAGACCAAATTGGCCCGGCATCCGGATTCCTTCTCCATAGAGACGATTGGATGGATCAGCAACTTGCCGCTGTCCATCATACATTACATGACTGAGTCTTATACGTAACCACGTATGGCGGTTGTCCGATTTAGTATTCACATGCTTCCAGCCCGGACCGGAAAACTGTAATGTCTGGCTATCCAGGATTCTGGAATGCGAGTTGCACGGATCCCTGTATTCGAGACCCGCGCGAAGACCTGTATCTTCAATGGTAGCTGCATCGACCTTGCCCTTCCAGTGCGGTTGCCACATAGAAAACAGCGGATTGGAGTCAAAGGCTGCAAGCTGGGAATCCGGAGAAATCCATTCCAGTTCGATGCGAAAATCGGGACCATACAACTCTGGCGGAATCTCGAAGTCCAGTCCATCCGATGCATATTCGCGGGGGAAGGCAATGCAGCCCGAGGTTCGGCCCGATCGATAAAGCCCCCCCGCCAGCGGTTGGCCCTGGTAGTACACATAACTTTTCAAAGGCTGGCCCGATTCCGCGGCTCGATTAAAGGCAAGCACATCCCACCATTGATTGGCGTATCTCAGACCGCTCATTAATCCACGGAGAAATCCCGAACTTAATTCTTCGGCAGTCAGTCGGTCTCGGTGTTCCAGAGCGAAAGCGGCAGGATAAAATCGCTGCGCCGGCACTCGATTCTTCAAGAATGCAAAATGGGCGTCGCTTCGATAGGAAGGTCCAGGCAGATAAGGAGGATTCATCCTTTCCAGATCCAGATCAACGCTTACTACCGGATATACGACGATGTCCGGATGCAGCGCCTTTATGCGATTTGAGTAATGGTACAGATCCTCCGGAAGCATGGCAGCATGCGATATGAGAACCACGCGTACCGGACGCCCAAGTCGACTTTCCAGGATTGTTTCC
>JAGRNC010000176.1 GCA_020440935.1 Leptospiraceae bacterium
TAGCAAAACATGGGACCGGGAAGCATCGGTTCGGTTCAGAAGTAAGCCCAGCGCCATCAGGAAGAAAGTCAGGCTGTAGGTGAGATCCGTTACCTTGTCTGTCTTTAGCCATGCAGCAAAAACGAAAAAGACGGCCTGCAGGACCATGGAGAAAATCAGGGCGAGAACCAGGTTATACGGATCGAATGCCAGAGATACCATGCCCCCAATCAGTCCATCCTGGTGTCAAGTGTCGAGTAAAATCCCTGGACATCTGTCCGCTTACGCTGTTGGATTTCCCTTTCCGCGGCCTGGACGGCTGAGGTTAAATGCGTGGATATCCACATAAAAGTGATTGCCATTGGCCGAGTATCTTTCGTGAATAGGTGTATATCCACCTAATGGAGAGTTTAAATGGAATACAGTAACTTGAATCAGAAGATTTTGCGTAGCGAGCATCGCATCCGGTTTAGCGAATGCGATGCCTTTGGTCATATGAACAATGCATTGTACCTTTCGCATTTTATTGAGACCCGGACGGCTCAGTTGCGCGATACTCATGGATTTGATGCATTCGAACAGGGAAAGACGACCGGGCGGAACTGGGTTGTGCAGGATACCCGGATTCGATATTTTTATCCTGCACAACTAAACAAACTTGTGACCACCGAAACCAGGCTACTGGAATTTGATAGAAATACATTGAGACCCGAAGGCCTAATGTACGATTATACCACCGGCCGCCTACATGCCCTGGTATGGTTTCGACTGAGCTATGTCGACCTGGAGCGGGGTAGACCGGCCCGACACGAACCGGAATTCCTGTCGCTGGTGGAAAGCCTGCTGGACGACAGCCCGGAATTAGAGAGAGACGATTTTGAAAAGCGAATCAAACAGATCCAGAGCGAAGGCCGGGCCCCCGTTGCCATCGCAAGCTGACCGGGAGTTGCAGCAGTACGCTCTGAAATGCATGAACTTCAGATTTCGGAGCGCTGCTCGTGCCGTGACTCTATTCTACGATAGAATTCTTGCTCCTTCAGGCGTTCGTTCTACGCAATTCAGTATTCTGATTGTGCTTCAGGGATTTGGCCCGCAATCGGTGCAGGATCTGGCACACTGGCTGGAGATGGATCGCACCACACTTTCTAAGAATCTGAAACCGCTGATGGCCCGAAATCTTGTGGAGCAGCATGCGGGCAGCGATCGGCGTAAACGGATGCTTGGTCTGACCGAGGAAGGTAAAAACACACTGGATCGGGCACTTCCGCTATGGAAACAGGCACAACAAACGGTGGAAGAAAATCTAGGTGAGGCGGCGCAAACCATGCGACAGAGACTGAAAAAGATTAGCCGTATTCGTCCAATAGATGAATAAATGCCGAAGCTCGGTTAAATTTGGAGACAAAAATGGATCGCTACTCTTTAGATCAGTACTACTGCAAAATGAAATTCTGGAAGCTCTTTGGAAACGAAATCCGAATCTTCGATGTTAATAAGCAGAATCTGCTATTCTTTGTAAAACAAAAGGCATTCAAACTCAAAGAATCGATAACAGTATTCGCCGACGAATCCAAGAACGAGGAATTGCTTCGAATCAATGCTCGAAGCGTCATCGATTTTGGCGCATCGTACGATGTGGATGATGCAAAGACCGGACAGCGCATTGGAACCCTTCGCAGAAAAGGACTCAAATCAATCCTCCGGGACACCTGGCTTGTTCTGGATTCCAACGAAAGAGAAATCGGCACGATCCAGGAAGATAGCATGGCAATGGCCATGGTGCGCCGGTTCCTTTCCAATCTGGTGCCCCAGGCATTCACTGTTACCCTGAACGGACAGGAAGCCGCTCATTTCAAACAAGCATTCAATCCTTTTGTTCCGCAGATCACGATCACATTCCACCAAGGAACTCAGTTGGACCGCCGACTGGGAATCTCTGCTGCCATACTGTTGCAGGTCATCGAAGGCCGACAGCAATAAGCATTTCTTAGACCCCGGGCCACGGACAACTCCCGTCCGCCAGCCTGGGGTTGAGCGAAATGGGGACCCAGCGGGCTCCTCCAGGCCTCCGCTTCTAACAAGATTTCTTTCCCGCCAGCGCCACCGGACATAGTCCGGATTCCGCAATCCAGACAGCACCTCGAGTAATGAGCAGAGATCGGCATTCGGTCAATATTGGCCAAAAATTGATTGACTGATTTGTCAATCAATGTTGGGCTTGGGCCGGGGGATCAGCATGCGTATTGGAATCATCGGCGGCGGATGTATGATGGAGCGCGCCAACCTGGAACTATCAGTAGAAGAAACTGTGTTTTATACAGTGCGGGACAGCCTGGGAAATGCCGGGCTGGAGCGTAAGGACATAGATACCATTGTTCAGGCAGCGGATGATGTCCTGGACGGAATTGCCATCAATCACGTATACCAGGTAGAGGCTGCTGGTTCGTTTCTGAAAGATGAATCCAAAGTGGAACGGGACGGAGCCTGGGGGGCGATGTATGCCATGGCCAAATTGCTCACCGGCAAATTTCAGACCGCGATGGTGGTGGCCTACTCTAAAGCATCACAAATCGGAAACTCGGCCTTTTCCGGGATGAATGCGGATCCGTTCTATTTAAGACCGGTGGGAGTCGATGCGGATTCCATGGCCGGGCTTCAGGCTGCTTTCTACGTTCAGGGTAGCGGCGCCACCGAAACAGATTTTGCCGAAGTTGCCGCCCAGAATCGGCGATCCGGCGCCCAGAACACGCGCACCATGCATGGAGAAGGAATGGATATCGACAGCGCGGCCGTGCTTGCATCCGATCCAATTGCCGAACCAGTGCGCGATCTCAGCAGGGCCCGGGCAGGCGACGGTTGCGTGGTGCTTTTTCTGGCCAACGAAGAGTACATCAGGTCCAGGAGTTTAAAGGCATCTTATATCAAAGGCGTGGGTTTTGCCAGCGATGCATACTATCCGACGTACCGCAAATTGGACAAACTGGAGTCCGCGGAAATTGCCATTCGAAAGGCGGAGCGCTCCGCTTCGATGAAGGCTTCCGAAGTGGATTTTGCAGAGTTGCATGAATGTTATGCCCATCAACAACTGATGTTATACGAAGCGCTAGGATTGAGCGAGCCAGGAAAAGCCATATCCGATGCTCGCGATGGCGCCTTTACGCGAGATGGCCGGTTGCCGGTGAATGTTTCCGGAGGAGCCATGTGCTCCAACGTTCCGTATGCGGCCGGACTCATGCGAATGTACGAAGCGCATCTTCAGCTAACGGGGCAGGGCGAAGCGGTGCAACTGGATCGCGCTCGCACAGCGCTGGTTCACTCGCAGGGCGGCCTTGCGATGCAATCAAACATTGCATTCTTTCTCGAGGGGGCGAAATGATTCGCCAGGACTATTTGAAAAGCAACGCAAGAGTTAAAGGGCAGAAATCATGCAAAAAGTAGCAATAGCAGGCATTGGACAGACACGCACAAAACTAAAGCGCAGGGATGTAAATTTTCCCGAACTGATAGGCGAAGCGTGTCAGCTGGCGCTGCACGACGGGGAAATGAGCGAAGAAGATGTGGACTGCACGGTCTTTGGTAGCGCGCCCGAATTTTTCGAAGGGGTAGGCGAGCCCGAACACTGGGCGGCGGACTACTCGCTGGGGGTGCTGCGCAGCCATTTTCGGATACAAACCGGAGGAACAGTGGGCGCTTCTACAACCATCGGTGGATACTACCTGGTGGCTTCTGGAATGTTTGATGCAGTGCTGGTGGTAGCCGGCGATAAACTCAGCGAATCATCGGTGCAACGAGGCCTTTCGCTGGTGTATTCGCCCACTATGGGGAGGGATTTTGCGGCGGGCGCGCCTTCGGCCGTGGCAAACCAGACGCGTATCTACATGAGCCATTATCCCGAGGTCAAAGAAGAGCATTTCGCAAAGATCGGTACAATGATGCGCAAGAATGCGCTTAATAATCCCAATGCGCAGCTAAAACTTCCCCAGATTTCAGAAGAGCTAATGATGAACCTGGCCTGGCTTTCCACTCCATTGCGATTGCTGGATTCCTGCCCCACTTCAGACGCTGCTTGTGCCATGCTGCTCGTAAGCGAGCGATTGGCGAAGAAAATGGAGCGTCCTCTGGCCTGGATCCAATCGGTGGCCACCATTTCCGACGGGGTAAACTATCCCGATCGCGACTGGGGCGATCCCATCGCATTGCGCGAAGCAGCGAAGCGTTGCTATGCGCAGGTAGGGATCACCGATCCGCTGGAGCAGCTGGATGTGATGGAAATCTACGATGCATTTTCCAGTCAGCATCTATTCTGGTACGATGGCCTGGGCCTCTGCGAAAGCGGAAAATCCTACGAACTGGTGGATGATCGCACCACTTCTATGAAGGGAAAGCTTCCTGTGAACCCATCGGGTGGAGTACTATCGAATAACTCCATTGGCGCCAGCGCCATGATTCGTCAGGCGGAGGTAGCTCTGCAGGTTATGGGCAAAGCCGGCGATCGCCAGGTGCCGGATGCAAAGATTGGTCTGGCCCATGGATGGGGCGGGGCCATCCAATTTCATACAATCATGATCTTGAGCTCGGATCCCGAAATCGGAGATTTGCGACCGGCCAGGAATAAATCGTAAGAATTTGTAGATGCGAACTCCCAGGATCATGAATCCAGGAACATCCACCGGCAGCATCGAAATCTTTGAATGCGAGCGGCACACGGATAAGAGTATAGGAGACCGAAAATGAGCGACGAAATGAAAGTAATGGAAGGGAAAATCGATGCGGACTACAAATGGAATCCCGGTTCCACGGTGGGCCGATTTCTCACATCGTTGCGCGATGATGGCGAAATCATCGGTGTTCGCTGCACAAAGACTTCGAAAGTATTTCTGCCGCCTCAGTCCTGGTCGCCTTACGGAAAGATCAAGATTGATCGGTTCGTCACCATTACTACAGCGCCCCGATTAAAAGCCGGAACCATAATCCACCAGAAACCCTGGAATGCGCCGGAGGGTATGGAAGTTCCGTACATGCTGGCTGCTGTAGAATACCCCGGGGCAGATACGGAACTCATTCATCTGGTGAAAGGCAATCAGGAGCAGCTGAAGGCCTTGAAGTCCGGCGCGCCGCTGAAGGCCGTATGGGCCGATGAGCGAAAAGGGACTATCCGCGACATCCTATTTTTTGAGCCAGCCTGATAGCTCAGGACGCAAAAGGAAATTTTATGCAAACCACCGACATACAATGCGAATTTCAAACCGTCCAGGAACTACTGGAGAGCCGCGCATCTCAGTATCCGGACAAGCCATATTTAATATTTCAGGATCGCACCTATTCATACCGCGAATTCTGCGATCTCGTTTTTTCCACGGCCTCGGCATTTGCAAAGCTGGGGCTAAAGCGTGGCGAGCATGTTGCCATTTTAATCCCAAATTCGCCGGAGTTTTTGTTTTGCTATTTTGGCGCCATGATGGCCGGCGGCGCCGCCGTAACTTTGAATACACTGTTGAAAGCGGATGAACTGGATTATATTATCAATGATAGCCAGGCGCGCATCCTGTGCACTACTCCGCATTATCGCAAGATGCTCGATCCAGTGTGGGAAAACCTATCCAACATTGAAGAACTGATCCTAACCGAACAAGAGGGCATCGAAAACTATTCTAAGGCAAAAAATCTGAGCTCGCTCATGAAGGAGGGGGATGCTGCGTATCGCACGAGCATAGAAGAATCCGATGCTGCTGCCATGATCTACACTTCCGGGACCACGGGTCATCCCAAGGGTGTGCGTCTAAATCATGCAAACATTATCTACAATAGCTATGTGGCGCCCCGATTCATCGATCTACAGCCCGATGATGTTAGTCTATGCATCATGCCGCTATTTCATGTGAATGCGCAAATCGCATCTATGATGGCAACCCTGCAGGCCGGCGCCACCGT
>JAGRNC010000177.1 GCA_020440935.1 Leptospiraceae bacterium
TCCTCCATTTTGCAGTACGATCCCAACGCCGATCCGATTTTGGAGCTGGCCGTAATTCCAGGCGATATTCCGATCCGCGAGTTACGCGATTTTGTGGACCGAAACATTATTCCATCTATTTAAAAAGTCGACGGCGTAGCTGCGGTAAACCTTGGCGGAGGTTACGAGCGCCAGATATTGATTGAACTCGATCGGGGCCGAATGGAGGCATTTAACCTTCCCGGGCAGCAGGTAGTTCAGGCCATTCAGGAGTCAAACGTTAGCTATCCAGCTGGAAGTATTATCGTAGGGGACGGCGAAATTTCGATTCGTACCAGTGGGGAATATCAGACTGTTTCCAGCATTGGCAATACTTCCATCGGGCTCAGTAAACAGGGTGTACCCATTCGGTTAAATCAAGTGGCGGAAGTTCGCGACTCTTACAAAGAACGGACATCATTGAGCCGGATTGGCGGGCAAGAATGCGTAAGTCTTTCGATTCGTAAAGAACCCGGAAAGAATACTATAACGGTCGTAAATAACATCAACGAAGAGCTGGCAAATCTGAAGGAAAGATTCGGTAAAGACCTGGAGTTTCGGACTGTCATAGATCGATCGCTGGAAATCGGTGATGCGATGAGCAATGTGGCGACTACCGGACTTCTTGCCATCGTTATCTGCTACTTTGTGCTTTCCTTCTTTCTGGGCGACTTTCGCGAGCCACTCATCGTCGGCATTAGCATTCCGTTATCGGTATTGATTACTTTTATCGTTCTATTCTTTGCAGGCGTTACAATCAATACCATGTCGCTGGGTGGATTGGCCGTAGGAGTAGGGATGATGGTGGATTCGGGGACCATTGTTCTTGAATCCATTAATCGACAAAAGAAAATGGGGCTTCCTCCTCCGGAGGCGGCTCTGGTGGGCACCCAGGACGTGGCGGCTTCCGTTCTTGGCGGTACGCTAACCAGTTGTGCCGTTTTTGTTCCTGTACTTTTCTTGCAGGGAGTAGCCGGCGCCTTGTTTTCTGAGTTCGCCCTATCCATTTCAGTGGCATTGATTGCTTCCGCGGTTATTTCGCTTCTTGTGCTGCCGGTTCTCAGCGCCCAGCCCTACTTTAAGCCCAGGCTGGACTTTGGAGGCAAAAAACCCAGTCGATTCCTGCTGTTTCGGGAGCGCGCCCTCGATTGGATGCATGCAAAGAGCGGCAATGCACTACTATGGTCTCGTAGCAATCCTCGTGGGTTTCGCAACAGCCTGATTTTTCTGGGTGCTCTTTCGATTATCCTGGCTGTTTTTATCCCGGCGCGACTTATGCCTCCCGTCGCATCGAGGTATGCGCAGGTAGACATTGAATTACCGCCTGGTACTGCATTGAACAGAACCCAGCGAATCAGCGCCGATCTGGAAAATAAGCTGAGCAAGCTGGATGGCATTGAATTTGTATTTTCGCGCCTGGGGTACGAAAGAGAAGCCCTGGCTCGCGACCCAGGTGCTCGTCGAGGAGTGCATCAGGGAGTAATCAACCTCTCGTTTCGTTCCGAAGGAGCCGCTGACGATGCGCGAGCGGAAATCAAAGAATTGATCGCATCGCTGAAGAATGAGCGCGGCACCATCCAGCTACGGCCAGGAGCAGACACTGTTGCGCGTATTCTGGGAGTAGACAAAAGCGAGTACTCCGTTATCATTTCTGGGACGGACCTGGAGAAGCTCAAGCATTCCACTCTTGAGTTTGCCAGGGAATTACAGAAAAAACAGATTCTCCGCAGAGTATCCACTACGCTGGATTCGCAATATCCGGAGTATCAGATTCATGTGGACCGGGCCAGGATGAGCCTCATGGGTTTTTCCCTCGGTGAAATTGCGCGCCAGGTGCAGCTTTCCATCGGTGGCCGAGATGCAGGTCATTACCGCGAAGGGGATAAAGAAATCGAGATTTTTGTTCGGTATAGACCGGAGGATAGAAACGCTCTGCGCGATGTGAGCGGACTACCGATCATAATGTCCGGAAAACCGGTAAACCTGTCCTCAGTGGCCGACGTAGATTATGCTTACTCGCCGGAATTTATTCTTCGGCAGAATGGTATTCGAATCGCACGCATCTATGGCGACCTGGGGTCTGCATTCTCATCTTCGTCCATGGATTCTTTGCTCAAAGAAAAATCTTCTGGCAGCAAAGACCTGGTCTATCTGGAGGGACCCGAACGCAAGGAGGCCGCGAAATCGCTCATTGGCCTTATGTTTGCCGGAGTGGCCGCGGTATTGCTTGTCTACATGCTTTTAGCTGTGCAATTTGAAGACCTGATACTTCCGTTCATCGTGATCTTAACTGTGGTGGCTGCTCTGACCGGAGTTAGTCTTGTGTTGTTCCTCACTGTAACGCCCTGGAGTATCGTCTCCGGCATGGGTGGCGTACTCCTGGCGGGACTCGTCGTCAACAACGGAATCATCCTGATCGATCACTTCGAGAAGCATCGTAAGGATGGAAATCTCGAGGAAGTACTCCGCGAAGGGGTTGCTCTGCGTCTGGAGCCAATTATGAACACGGTGGCGACAACGATCCTCGGATTGCTACCAGCTGCACTTTCTATTCCTGGTCCTTCACCCCAGCAGGCTATGGCCATCGCTGTAATAGGGGGCCTGGTCGGCGCCACCTTGCTGTCCATACTTGTAATTCCCAATGCGTACGCCTGGCTGAGGAAATAGATGCAGGACCGGCACCCAGCCCTGTATCTTTTGCTCTCCCGCCCAATCGGCGTTGTGATGATTGTGCTCGTATTTCTATTCTGGGGTGCGTATTCGCTGTACAATCTACCCATTGGTCTGCAGCCTTCGGTGGAGTACCCCGCTCTTTCGGTAATCACTCGCTACCCTGGAATGCATCCGGAAAAGATAGAACAGATCCTCACCAAACCCATTGAGGAAGAGATCCTCGGCGCAGGGGGCATTCGGGAAATGTTCAGCGTTTCGGAAGAAGGGGAATCGCGCATCAATCTTATTCTTGAGCCCGACGTGAACGTCTCGTTAAAGGGACTGGAGATCCAGGATCGCATTGGTATGATCAGCGATAATTTTCCCACCGAGTCGGAGGATCCGGTGGTTGTCCGATACGATCCCAGCCAGAAACCCGTAGTCATCATACGGCTCGATTCCAATTCAAAGTCGTTGCTTGCTCTGCGCGAATTCGCCGAGAAGAAAGTTAAGCCCTATCTGCAACGGGTTGAAGGAACCAGTGAGATCAACATTGGTGGAGGTAAGCAGCGTGAAATCAAAGTCCTTGTCAATCAGCGGGCGCTGGCTGTGGCGGGATTTCCCATATCGAGAGTAATGAACTCAATAAGGGAGAATAATACGGAAATTCCTGCTGGCGAACTACTTAACAGCGAGCAAAGGATCGGCGTTCGCGTTCTGGGTTACCTGACAAATCCGGAACAAATTGCAACTTTGCCGGTAGCCACGCTGGATTCGAATAGATTGCTGAGAATTAGAAGCGTTGCGACAGTCGAGGACTCATATCGCGAACCCGATTCTGTTTCTCGGGAGAACGGAAAGGAGATCGTCTCCATTTACGTTCATCGCGCATCGGGGGCAAACCTTGTGGAGCTCTCCGATCAGCTGCACAAATCCCTGGAGCAAATTGACTGGCAGGGTATTTCGCATGAAATCAGCTACGACGAGGCGGTTTTTGTCAAGGATGCGATCGATAGCGTCTGGTCTGCGATTATCCAGGGAGGCCTCGCCTCTTTTCTAGTCCTCTGGCTATTTCTGGGAACCTGGAGGGCCGCTGTAGCCATTGGAGTGGCCATACCCGTCTCCATCCTGTTGCAGTTCATCTTGCTGGATCAGTCGGGGGTAGGTTTGAACTCAGTTTCCATGACCGCTCTAGCGCTGGGTGTTGGAATGCTTACCGACTCTGCCATCATTATCATCGAATATGCCAGTCGCCTTGCAGAACGAACCAGCGTCTGGGAAGCAATCATTCTTTCCGTTGCTGAGCTCTGGCGTGAACTGGTGGCTTCCGTGGGAACCACGATTGCGGTTTTCTTTCCCATCTTTTTCGCTTCGTTTGAGGTCCGTGTTCAATTTCTTCCGCTGGCGATTACCCTCAGTGGCGCTCTGGTGATCTCGCTTCTGGTGACGCTGTTTCTCATTCCTCTGATGCTTTCGCGCATTCCTGGCGCTCTGCAAGTGGATTTTGACAACCAGCATCATCAGCACCATGCTTTTTCCGGCAAACCCAACAGATGGAAAGAGCGATTCAATGGAGCCCTGGATCGATGGACGGTCTGGCTCGAAAGAATCTATAGATCTTACGATCGTAGCCTGGCGCGATTACAGGCCATGAGCCGACGGATCCCGAAATTGATTGTTCCCGCGGCGGCGCTCTTCAGTATCATAGGCATTCTGGCGTTCGTCGCGTTGCCTGAGTCATCCGGGGGTGGCGGGCCGCGAGATCGCATTCAGGCGACGGTGGAACTGGAGCCCGGAACGAATCTTAAGGCTTCGGATCGAATTGTCTCGAAGGTGGTTTCGCTATTCTCCGACGATGATGGAGTGGAAGAAGTAATGACAAAGGTCGAGAAGTGGCGCGCCGATCTATATATCAAGATCAAGGATCCGGACGATGGTGCGGAAATCGTCGAGCGATTGGAGGGCCTGTCAAAACAGGTGCCGGAAGCACAGGTATTCTTTCTGGACAATGAGGCCCTGGCCGAACGACAGGAGGTCAACATTGAAATTAACGGATACGACCTCGATACTCTGACGCAACTCGCACAAAAAGTTGCCAAAAGCATCAAGGACCAGCCCGATGTCAGTCAGGTAGTATATCGCTTCAAGCCCGGTAAGCCCGAGTATACATTTCGGCTGGACAGCCCGTCGGTTTCGCGGGCCGGGCTATCTGCCGCCTCCGTTGCATCGGATTTGAAGACGGCGGTTGATGGATCCATTCCGACGAAGTATCTGGAAGAAGGTCGCGAATACGATATTCGTGTGCAGATGGTCACCGAACTGCGATCCGGCACGCCTGCTATCGAGGCCTATCCTTTTGTTCTGGATAAGCAGACCGTTCCTCTGGCCGAATTAGCCGCTGCAAACATGGCCGCCGGTAAAGGAAAGATCTACCGAAAGAACAAACAACGTCAGCTTTCATTGACTGCTGTTCTCGAAACCGACGACATTCTGGGTGCGGTAGAATCCCTGCAAGCAAGTCTGGCTGAATCGGTGACCCTACCCGATGGATACTTTATCGAACTCACTGGAAAGCATGAAGATATCGAAAAGAACCGTCGCGAAATGCTGCGAATCCTCGCTACTGCATTCATTTTAATGTTTTGCATTCTGGCGCTTTTATTTGAGTCCATTCGCGTACCGCTGGCCATTCTGAGCATTCTGCCCCCCGGTCTGGCTATTGTATTTCTATTTCTATTTGGGTTCTCTGTTCAGTTGAATTCCGGAGTCTATGTTGGGCTAACTTTGCTAATTGGCTTGATTGTGAATAACTCCATACTTCTGGTCAGCGAAATAAGATCATCTACGACAGAACTGGATGCTGCCTCGCCGGGGCTCTGGGATGCGATACACGCGGCTTCTTTACGCCGATTTCGTCCTATCTTGATGACAAGTTTGACTACAGTTACAGGGTTGTTGCCGCTTCTCTTTTCCACAAGTACGGGAGCTGAATTATGGAGGCCGCTGGCTCTCACGGGATGCCTGGGAATTGTCGCTTCCATGCTACTCAGTCTATATCTTGTTCCTGTGCTGTGCCATGCTCATTTTGCATTCTTTTTTCGCCGTGGATAAGGATTTCTGGTCTGTGGTCCTTGGATGCAGGAGGGCAGACTTTCAGTTAGAATCCAACGAAATTCAAATCTGCACCCCATGCCCCCCGGCTCCGGCGGAACATTTCACCGTATTTGTAGTCCAATA
>JAGRNC010000178.1 GCA_020440935.1 Leptospiraceae bacterium
GAAGTCTTAAATGCCTTGCGAAACTATCATGCATCGCGGCGCGAACTCGTGCGCATGGAAATGCTGGCGCGCATGAATGAAATTCGACTGCATGTGGCGGCCGGTCTACAATCGGTACCCGATTCAGCGCCATCGGATGGAGATACCGCGAAAGATCCTGAGGTCACTGACGGCGGAGTGACGAAGCCAGACAAAGCGTCAACGGTGAATCCATCCAAATCCGAAAATCAACAATCCGGGAGCGAAGGCGAATGAAGCTTTCTGATATATCGATTCGTCGACCCGTGATGGCCTGGATGATCATGTTTGCGCTAATCATCTTTGGCGCGGTTTCCCTGGGACGCCTGGGCATTAGTTATATGCCGGACGTAGACTTTCCTTTGCTCAGCATTCGAGTCACCTGGGAAGGCGTGGCTCCCGAATACATGGAAACGGAGATTGTGGATCGGATTGAAAAGGAAGTAATCGCTGTAGAGGGATTAAAAGAGATCGTTTCATCCGTTCGTCAGGGCAGCGCCAATATTCAGCTTGAATTCGATATTGACCGTGACATTGACGTGGCTGTCCAGGAGGTCCAGACCGCCCTGAGTCAGCTCCGCCTGCCCACAGGAGTCGATCCTCCCGTCCTGCGAAAAAGCAATCCCGACGAAAGTCCTATTCTGTGGCTCGGCCTTTCCGGGAATCGAAACCAGTTCGAATTGTTCAAGATCGCCGACCAGTTGGTTCTGGATCGCATCCAGCTGGTGGACGGCGTTGGCGAAGTCTTTGTGGGAGGCTCGGCGGAACGAAATCTGCGGGTCTATGTGGACAATCGCAAGCTAAAGAAATACGAGCTCACAATTCTAGATGTGCGCGAAGCCATCCGTCAGGACCATGCGGAAGGTTCCAGCGGCTATCTGGAAAACCAGGAGCATAGCTATAATTTGAGAACCATGGGCGAGGCCCAAAGCATCGATGAGATGGGTCGTATTCGGATCACTCGTAGAGGGGGCGGGCCCATCTATCGATCCGGCATCACGCTGTCTGATCTGGCCGATGTGAAAAATGGGCTCAACGATGCGCAGCGTATAAACCGAGTAAATGGCACCGAGGCGATAACCATCGGCGTAAAGAAGCAAAGCGGCGCAAACGAAGTGCAGGTAGCCGAGAACCTGCGCGCCGAAATAGAAAGAATCAATAAGAACCTGCCGGAAGGAGTTCACATTAACGTGAACTTTGACGGAACTCGATTTACGAAGGAAGCCATCGAAGAAACGCAATTTACTCTAATTCTGTCCGGAATTCTCACCGCCCTGGTGTGCTGGTTGTTTCTGGGAAACTGGAGTTCTACACTCAATGTTATTCTGTCTATACCGACGTCCATAATTGGCACATTTATTGTTATCTATTTCATGGGTTTTACCCTTAATCTTTTTACTCTCCTGGCTCTGTCTCTTGCCATTGGCATTGTGGTGGATGACAACATCATGATTCTGGAGAATATCATTCGCCATTTTGAGATGGGAAAGGACCGAGTTCGCGCTTCGAGGGATGGCGCTCGCGAGATTACCTTTGCCGCCGTGGCCGCCAGTGTGGCCGTGATCGCCATTTTCCTTCCCGTGGCGTTCATGGAAGGGGTAATCGGAAAGTTCTTTTTTCAGTTCGGTGTAACCCTTTCGGCGGCTGTAGCCCTGTCGCTTCTGGATGCGGTTACACTCACCCCTATGCGCGCATCGCAGACACTGGTGCATGAAAACCGCGAACCGCGAATGGTCCGCGCCGTGCGCATACTCATGGAGCATCTGGCCCGATGGTATCGATGGGCCCTCGAGGTTACCCTGCGCCGACCTCTGGTTACGTTTCTGAGCACGTCCCTGCTATTTGCCGGATCGCTGCTTATTCTTTTTGTAATTAAGCGGGAGTTTGTTCCACCTCAGGATCAAAGTCAATTTGGAGTCCGATTCGAAACCCCTATGGGATCTTCCATTCACTATACAGATGCCATGGGGCAGAAACTGGAGGCCTTTCTAAAGGAGCGGCCCGAGGTTACTTCGTATCTTTCCATTGTGGGTGGATTTGGCGGCGGCGAGGCGAATACCGGAGTCTATTTTGTCAGTATGACCCCCAAATCCGAGCGAGATGTGGGTCAGTATGAATTCATGGATCAAGTGCGAAAGAAGATTCAAAGCATTGAGGGAATGCGGGGATTCCTATTCGATTTCTCCAGTCGCGGGTTAAGCGCCCGGCGAAGTCAGCCGGTGGAATTCAGTATTCGCGGCGGAGACTGGCATACTTTGAAGAAATCTGCGGATGCAATTCTAAAAGAAATGAACGGCACCGGACTCTACGAAGACGCGGACATGGATTACAAAGAAGGAATGCCCGAAGTCAGGGTCATCCCCAATCGACGAGAGGCCGCCGAACGGGCTGTTACCATGGAAAGCCTGGTGGAAACCATTGGGACGGCCATCGGGGGCTCCAGGGAGGGCCGATTTACCGGCGACGGTAGACGCTACGACATTCGTATACGATTGCTGCCCTCGCAATGGAGTAGTCCCGAAGACATCGCGCAGGTGCAGGTGCGAAATGGGTACGGTGAGCTTGTGGATTTGCCCGATATTGCTACGGTACAGACGGAACCCACAGTACTTAACCTCAGTAGAATCGATCGCCAGCGTGCCATTCAGATTTCGGCGAACCTGGCCGAGGGTGTGGGCCAATCGCAGGCTATGGAAAAAGCCGAAGAAATCGCACGCAGGCACCTGCAAGAAAACTATGCATTTTTTCCGGGAGGAGGGAGCCGCGAATTCCAGGAGGCATTCTCCAGTCTTTCGGTGGCGCTATGGCTGGGTGTACTTGTGGCGTACATGGTCCTGGGCGCGCAGTTTAACAGTTTCCTGCATCCAATTTCTGTTCTTATGGCTTTGCCATTTTCTGCCACCGGAGCCTTTCTGGCGCTGTATCTTACCGGTCAATCGCTCAACCTATATAGCATGATTGGCCTGATCCTATTGATGGGTATATCCAAGAAGAACTCCATCCTGCTGGTTGAGTTTGCCAACGAGCTAAGGCGCAAAGAAGGTCTGAGCGTATACGAAGCCCTGGTCGAAGCCGGAATGGTGCGACTCCGCCCTATATTGATGACTTCTCTGTCGGCCATCGCGGCGGCGATTCCGCCAGCCCTGGCCATCGGTCCTGGCGCCGAGTCGCGTATCCCCATGTCCATCGCCGTTATTGGCGGAATGACAGTATCGACTTTACTAACTTTGATTGTGGTTCCGTCGGTGTACTCACTCCTGGCCCGATTTGAACGATCCTCCGGAGCGTAAATCCACTCCGTCGCTCGCTGTCGGCTTCGGATACCGGATTATCATTGCCCCGACCATCAATCCTGCGAAAACAACATGGATGGTGTCGCCTCCGATATAGTACGCCATCATATTGGCCAAGGCAGCGCCTTCCGCCGTACTATAGGCAATCAAATGGTTTGTCATCAATGCTGCATCGCTGGCTGCTTTCCGTTTGGACCAAACGAAAAGCAGGAAAAGGGCAGGAAAGCAAATGGTGGCGCCAGCAATTAAGAGCGGCATAGAAGAATTAGATTCCGCCGGCATCTGTCGTAGAAAGTATAGAACAGCACAGGAGGCGATGCTACCTAATACGAGAAACAAATAGATAATTCGAAGGCGTGCAAATGGGCTGGTATTGGAATCGGACATGGTAAATCCTCCGGAGGCTTGAATTTTTCAGATCGCAAACGGTGGTCAAATACAATGGGATAGGGCTTGATTCCCGGCTCCGCAGGCCCTATAATCAGATCATGACACTGGAAGCCATTCAGGCGGACATTACCACACTTTCGGTAGATGCCATTGTAAATGCAGCAAATGAAGCTCTGGCCGGGGGCGGTGGGGTAGATGGGGCAATTCACCGCGCGGCAGGGCCCGAATTGATGCGTGCATGCTCCAGGTATTCCGGTTGCCCCACAGGCACAGCGGTTATTACTCCTGGCTTTCGTCTGAAGGCTCGATTTGTCATCCATACGGTGGGTCCCATCTGGCGCGGTGGGAACAAGGGAGAGGCGGATCTGCTTGCATCGTGCTACAAAAGTAGTCTGGTTCTGGCCCAACAGAATGGGATTCGGTCCATCGCCTTTCCGTCTATATCCACAGGAGTCTATGGCTACCCTGTTCGCGAAGCATCCGCTATTGCCGTTCGCACTGTGCGTACATTTGATGCTTCAGCGTTCACGAAAATCATCTTCTGCTGCTTTGATCGTCCGACGCTGGATCTGTACCTGGATTTATTAAAAGAAGACTGATTCGACATTCCGGCATTTTTGTTGACCCGACCCAGGTCAAAGCCAGCATATCGTATAAATATAGATTCCATGAAAGGATATTTTGACTACAATGCAACGACACCCATTGACGAGGAGTTAAAAGAAAAAGTTTCGCAGTGGATGGATCTGGGCGACCCATATTCGCCGTACGATCGAGGTCGCCGGGCCGCGGGCCTCATGGAAATGGCTCGTGCAGCCTTCACCGGAACTCCTGGTCTGGAACAATACGACCTGGTGTTCACTTCCGGCGGTACAGAATCGAATCGTCTGGCCCTGGAGTTTCTATACAGCCGTAGCCTCAATGCAGGATTAACGGATGCATTCATCAATCGCAACAAAGTCCTTATTTCTGCCCTCGATCATTCCAGCGTATTTGACCAGGCCAAGCACTTGCGAAACCTGGGATACGACGTTATGCTCATTCCGTCCAACAGTTCGGGATGCATCGAACTAGACTTTGTTCAGGAGAATGCGGGGGAAGACACTGCCCTTGTGAGTGTCACCTACGCTTCGGGGGAAACAGGAGTGTTGCAGCCGGTGGGCGAGGTAAGTCGGATTTGCGAAGACCGCGGCATTCGGTTTCACTGTGATGCGGCGCAAGCCCCGGGAAAGACAGGGGTATCCTGGTATCAATTTCGCCCTTCCACAATTAGCCTTTCCAGCCATAAGATGGGTGGACCGCCCGGGGCCGGAGCCCTCCTCTATCGTAAGGGTGTTGCGCCGACCGCCACGTTCTTTGGCGAACACGATCCATTGCGGCCCGGAATGCTAAATCTGCCGGGACTTCTTGGGATGGCGGAGGCCTGGCGTCGCGTACAGCAAGAACTGGGTCGATCTCTGGCGTCGTTGCGAACGCTACGAGCGATGTTCGAAAAGGAATTGCAGGATCGAATCCCCGGAGTACGGATCCTGGGAATGAATAGCGAGCGATTGGCCAATACATCGGCCGTTGTGGTCCCCGGCGTCTCGGCCGAGCGAATGGTCCGAAAGCTGGATGAATGCGGATTTCAGGTAGGTAGTCTGGCAGGTTCGCCAGGCGATCCGGGACCGCGGGTTGTGCTGGAAATGGGAATTGATCCTTCGCTGGCTCCGTGTTCGATTCGGATTTCTATGGGCTATTTAACCACTTCGCGCGAAATTTCGGAGCTTCTAGATTCGATTGTTTCCATCGCTCGCGGCGATTAGAATTCCACTCATCAAGTTTCCATCCCGTGAATCGGAGTCCACGGGATGGAATCGAAGACGATCTCTATTTCATTTCAAATTCGCCGCCCAGAGTGAATTGGGCGCGAATGAAGATTTGTTTTTCAATATCCCTTCTTCCGCCGTAATCGCTGGCTTTGAATCCGGATGAGCTAGTATAGCCCAGCGCCTGATAGAAGGCCGGGATTTGCGAATATGCGCTGGAGCTGCTCAGTGTGCTGGAAACCGAACTTCCGCCTGGAAGAGTGTAGGCGTCGAGTACTGAGACTTTAGCCGGCCCGCCCTGGGTATTGGTTGCAGTAGTCTGAAT
>JAGRNC010000017.1 GCA_020440935.1 Leptospiraceae bacterium
ATTGCTGTGAACTGCGCCATTCTGGGGACCTCCCTTTTCATGGGCACCAAAGGTTACGATTTCGCAGAGAGCACTGTTTTTGGCTTCGCCAGCGGCCTGGGCTGGATGCTGGCTATTGTAGCCATGGCCGCCATTCGAACGAAGATCCAGTATTCCAACGTTCCGCAAGGATTACGGGGGCTGGGTATGACCATGATACTTACCGGATTGATGGCCATTGGCTTCATGTGTTTTGTAGGTATCAACCTCTGATCCAGAGAAAGGCATTAGCATGGAAAATTTACTGATTATTGGATTAAGTGTGGGCGTCTTTACCGGCGTTGTACTGGGTTTGGTAGCCATTATTACCATCCTGGAAAAACGTCTGGTAGCTCAGGGCGATGTCCACATCAACATCAACGACAACGAAGAAAAGAGCATTGATGTGGCAGCGGGCAGCAACCTGCTCAGCGCTCTTGCCGGCGCCGGCATCTACTTGCCTTCTGCCTGCGGTGGCGGCGGAACCTGCGCTATGTGTCGTTGCCAGATCACCGACGGCGGCGGGGATATCCTGCCTACCGAGGAAGGACACTTCAGCCGCAAAGAGATCAAAGAGCATTGGAGACTTTCCTGCCAGGTAAAAGTCAAGAATGACATGAAGATCCACGTACCGGATGAAATCTTTAGCATTCAGAAGTTCAAGACCACAGTTCGGTCCAATGACAATGTCGCCACATTTATCAAGGAACTGGTACTGGAGATCGAGCCAGGCCAGGAAATGGATTTCGAAGCGGGCGGCTACATCCAGATCTACATTCCACCCTATCATCTGAATTTCAAAGAATTCGATGTAGAGAAGGAATACCACGAGGATTGGGATAAGTTCAATCTGTGGCGCTACGATGCATCCAACGATGAAGAAATCTTCCGCGCCTACTCCATGGCCAATCACCCAGCGGAAGGTAACATCGTAATGCTTAACGTGCGGATTGCCACTCCTCCGCCCAATAAAGACGTGCCTCCTGGGATTGCATCGAGCTTCATCTTCAATTTGAAGCCAGGCGACGAAGTCGATGTGAGCGGACCATATGGCGAATTTTTTATCAAGGATACCGACCGCGAGATGGTGTACATCGGTGGTGGAGCGGGTATGGCGCCTTTACGAAGCCATATCTTTCATCTGTTCCATACGCTCAAGAGCGGACGCAAAGTTTCCTACTGGTACGGAGCGCGAAGCCTTCGCGAGGTATTCTACGAAGAGCACTTCCGCGCCATTGAGAAGGAATTTCCAAACTTCACATTCCATCTGGCGCTCTCTGATCCTCTGCCCGAGGATAACTGGACCGGTCCTACTGGATTCATTCACCAGGTAGTATTGCGCGAATACCTGGATAAGCATGAAGATCCAAGCGAAATCGAGTATTACCTCTGCGGGCCTCCTATGATGCTTTCTGCTGTGCAGAAAATGCTCTATGATCTGGGAGTTGAGAAAGAGATGATCGCATTTGACGACTTCGGTAACTGAGCCCGGATTGTGCATCAACTGCGTGTTCCGATAAATTCAATGGAACGTAAAAAGGCCGATTCAATCGGCCTTTTTTTTTCGGGATGCATGTATTCGTGCTCAATAAGCCTGCAACACGACAATGCAGCGCGAGGCCTGCTCTAGAGCCCGCTCCTGCCTCACGGACCATTCCACAGAAGAAATAATGAGACAATCAATTAAACCAATTCTGACCATCGCAATTTTCACGTTTGCCTTCGCCCATTGCTCCCATAAGCCATTGGAGTTGCACGGTAGCACAATGGGTACGAGCTACAGCGTAAAGGTTCGCGATCCGGGTAAAGTGGACAGCGCAGCTCTGAAAGAAGAAATCGATTCTTTGCTGCATTCCGTGGATTACCGGTTCAGCAACTGGCAGAAGGACGAACTTTTTCGATTGAATGAATCCAACGTAGGACAGGTGTTTCGACCATCCGGGGATTTTTGTAAGGTCCTCGCGGAATCGCAGCATCTGTGGCAGTTAACTAATGGAAGGTTTGATCCAACGATCGGGGAGCTCATTGATCTCTGGGGTTTTGGGCCCACCGAACGCACCGGCGAGCCGGACGATGCAACGATCAAGGCAGCCCTGGGCCGGGCCGGCTTTCCTTCGCTAGGATTGAAAATCGACGGAAGCACCTGTACCATCCAAAAGAAATCATCGCTCACACTGAATTTGAGCGCTATCGCCAAAGGCTATGGTGTGGATCGCGTAGCCCAACTACTATTGCAGAAAGGAATTCGGGATTTTATGGTCGAAATTGGTGGCGAAGTGCGCACCGGACCGGATGGCAGCTTTCGCATTGGAATCGAACGACCAAACTACGACGGAACCCGTAGTCTTTATGCGGTGTTGGAGTCCAGAAACCAGTGCATTGCAACCAGCGGAAACTATCGTAACTTCTTCAAGAAGGACGGCTATATCCACAGCCACATACTGGATCCATTCTCGGGTAAGCCCACCCCTTCCAGGATTCAATCGGCTACCATAGTTGGGCCCAATTGCCTCACCGCCGACGGATTGGCGACCGCTGCGATGCTTTCCACACCGGAAGAAACGGCAGAGGTTCTCAAGCAAATGAAAGGCAACTACGAGTATTTGATCCTGGAATCCGGCACTTTAAAGGACGAGGATACGAATTTCGAAGTTCAAGAGTACTCCTCGCCCGGTATTCAATCCATGCGAGTACCGCTTTAGGGTTAGGGAGAATCGGGATCAGGGTGAACAGGCTATTCGAGCTCTGGCGATGCTGCCATAGATTATGCCACAGATAAGCTGAACATTGCATAAGCCCGGTCCATAGCTATGGGCCAGGCGGCAAAGCTGATGAGGATTCTGAATTAGCTGACCAGCGAAGCGGGTTCTTTCTTCGAAGATGGATCGGCGTTTTCGCAGCTGTCCGGATTATTTCCGCATACGCCGCATGCTCCCCCGCCTACTCCGCCACAGGACCCTTTGACCTCAGCACGCCCAAAAAACAGACCCAGGCCAATGCCTGCCATGGCCACAGCCAGGATTCCAATGGTTAATAGAATTAAGGTCATCATGGTACGTACAGGATAATAAAAGTACCTCCTTCCTACAATCATTTTCGCCGCATCGGATGTCCGAGAATCGGCAACGCGGTTTATGACAACATGGTCGGCTCCGGGCTCTACGGAAATTTGCAGACTTAAAAAGTGATCCTAGAATGAGAATCCTACCGAAAATCGTCCCTGCCATTGACTGAGCGGCAGGCTTCGCTTACCATCGTAAGGAGTGGCCCATTCAATCTTCATCAACGCACCGGGAAATAAGAACCATAGAAAGTTGCTCCAGTGCAATCCCACGCCAAAGGAGACATTTAGATCTCGGGTCACACCCACATCGCCATCGAATGCTTGAAACCGCTTGTAGTCATCGAATGCGGCGCCAGCATCAAGAAAGATCGACCCGCGAACAAGCCCGGGAGACCACCGCACTGGCACTCCAAAGATTAGCTGCTGAATAAAAGTGAATCGGTACTCCAGGTTAACGACGAAGGCGTTGCGCCCCTCAAATTCCAGAAAATCGTATCCGCGGATCGTGTAATACCCGCCCACCGATAGCGGATAATTTTCTGCATCTCCGCCGCTCACCCGCGCACCCAGCAGGCGAAAGGCAAAGAGCGAATAATCATCGAATAAATGATAAAAACGGTATTCGGCGCCGGTAACAAATACATTGCGTTCGGTTCCCGATGGTCGAATGGGCACCGAATAACTGAGTCGCAATGCCTGGCCGTCCAGCGGCCCGTACACCGAATTCACTGTGTTATCAAAGGTGTACTGTAGCGTGAAACTCTGGCGATTTTGAAATACATCCTCGCGGTCTCGTTGCTCGGGTTCCGGCTGGGCAAATATTTTCTCTTCGCGGGCCACCTCGTACGTTGCCGACACTGCGCCAAATTTGTGCAGTGGATAGTAAAAGGCAGCGTAGGCTCCGGTGGATTGCTGATCGATTAAGCGAAAATAAGGATTATATAGCAACTGGTTCAGGCTGAAATCCAGAAAACTAAAGAGCGCAAAGGTTCCGCGCGAACTGTAAAGGCCTGTATAGAATTTTGTTCGCCAGCGACTATATCCATACCTTAGATCGACATTTAAATTGGAAGGACGATCCTGATAGGTAATCAACCCTTCCAGGTCATGAAATCCAGAATCATCGGCCAGGGCAAAGTAGGCCGCGCCCGCCACCGAAGTATTTCCTTCCGAATCGGATGCGCCGGTAATAAACAGAATCGGCGGTCGACTGAGACGGAGCAAGGGATCATAATCCGCCGTATAAGATTCCACCGACATCGCCCCATTCGGCAAGAGTGGGTCCAGAGAATAATTCGAAGGAAGAAAGGTAGGAACCGATGCCGATCTTTCCGTGTTCAGTTGTCCGTCTTCTGGCTCCACCATTCGCACTTCCAGCGCCCCCTCTTCCAGCCGCGAAAGCAACAGCGATGGATCGCCGATGGGCTGGATGCCGGGTGAATCCGATTTCTGACGTCCGCTATCAAGACTGAGAACTTCTGTGGACGATGCAGTGATGCGGTCGAGATCGCGCGCCGACGCGGGTCGTGAACGGCGGCAGGCATCCGGAAGTCGGTACACGTTTCGCACACCTTCATGATTGGACAGAAAGTACAGCGAACATTCTTTGCCCGGAGCCGGCCGACTGACATCGCCCTGTAGATCCGTAATTTTTGTCGCCGCCCCATCTCCGCATTTTCTAAATAGATTTCTATTTCTTTGCGCGGATGGCGCGTAAGTACCCGGCGCAGACGAGGCCGTTGCCGGGGCATCGGATACAAAGTAGACACAGCCATCCATGTCCATGGGATCGCTTTCATAGAATCCATCGCGGGTAAGTCTGGATAGATGGCCACTCTGCCAGTCCAGGCGATAAAGGTCCGAGACCCCCTGCACCACTCCGGTAAATAGAATAGATTCTTCGGTTTCATCGTCGGAGGGCGGCACGAATACCGGAAAGTGCACCATATCGAATGGCAGCGGAATAAATCGCACCATATCTCCGTCTTTAATAGAGACCTGTGCAATGCCCGGCTTTCCAGAAGACCGCGTGGCCACAATCAAAGTGTTTTGCGGACCAAAGCTAATTCGATTGGTAAGGGGATACCATTGTTCGAAGTCCGATGAGCGCAACTGACGCAGCAAGACCATGCGCTCGTTCCGCTTGGATTCATCCATTCCAGGCTGGCCCACGCGTTGCAAAAACAGGGCGGGAAAGATTCCATCGTAGCTAAGGTAGGCAAAGTATTTTCCATCCGGCGAGAAGACGGGACGTAACTGAAACCCAAGCCCGTCCACATAGCGAAATGTTTGGTCTGAAAATCGGGGATCGGCCTTTTTATTCTCTTCCAGAACTACGGCGTATTTCTGTGCCAGATACTTCTTCCATTCCAGGTCAAAGGATGCTGCCGACATTCCAAAAGCCGATTCGAAGGCCAGCTCCAGATCCCTGAGCGAAATCAATTCCTTATAAAAGAATCCAATCCTCTGCGGTCCCCATCGCTGGGCGATGAACTCCATGATGGCCTGACCGCCTTTATAGTTCATGTAAGGATTTGCCTGTCCCGTGTGGAGCTCCCACAGTCCAGGCATACGCCCGTGGATCATTAGATCGCGGATCCGGGCATCTGTTTGCGCATCCCAGCCCAGGGAAAAATATTCGCACATACCTTCCATCAGCCAGAGAGGAAAGATCCCTGGATTCGTATCGTCGGCGATGTCAAATTGATAGGCATGCACGATCTCATGCACCAGTACATGACGAAGGTCCTGGTAGTTGCCGTTGAATGGCAGCACAACTCTATGGCGTGCAAAGTCTGTGAATCCACCGGTGGATTCAGAGGGAATCCCGGGCAGTATAGAATTGGACTGAAAGTCCTGATCCGATGGATAGAGAAAAATCTTGATTCGATGATGGAGGCGATGCCGCAATAAAGACTCGATCCGGGGGGCTTCCGATTGAGCGATGCGGGCTGCCTCCACCGCCGTAAGATAGCTCCCTTTCTGGTAATGGATCAGGAAGCGCTCGGTACGCACTACTTTCCATTCTGTGGGATTGAGCGGCACTTTCCACTGTGCCCACAGCGGCAATGGCAACAGACTTAGTCCAAAAAGACAGAATGCGACAAAATCCTTGACCCTGTGCACAAGCAGACCTTTTCTCCAATTTCTAAAGCGATTTATGAAGAAACGTTGGCTCATTCTTTCCGGGATTATTGCAGTTTTGCTGATTGCAGGATGGATCTCAGTACCCTACATCGAAGCCAGTTTGCAGTCATCACTGGACAGTCTGGAGATGGAAAGAAAAATCCAGGAGGAACTACAGACTTCTACTGGATTGAGGATCACCTACCAGGGCAAACGATTTGAACTTTTGCACGGACTGATTTTGACCGGAGCAAGGCTGGAGAAGAATAAAAACGGAACCTGGGAACCGATTGCCGAATTTCGGAACCTGGTTCTGGATATATCCTACTTTCGCTGGTTCACCGGCGCTGCTCCGCTGCAGAGCATTCGGTCTTACAGCGGCAATCTGTATTCGGGCGAGGTGCTGAGCGATCGATCGGGTAATCTGCTGGATCAGTTGCGTCAGTTTCTTATCACTCGAAACATTTCAATCAATCTACAGAATGTGGCCTGGATCGCTTCCCGGTACTCAGCCGATGCAGGGATCCGCGCCAACATCGAACTGTCTCCGGGAAGCGAAAACACTCTGGACCTGGATTTTCGCTTTCATGGAAACACAGGGGAGATCCGGTTCCATGGTAGCCTGAACGACGAGCGTCGTCGAATCTTTGTATCCCTTTCCAGTGTGCCCCTCAAGTTACTGACCGATTTTATCGCGGCCGTTGAATCGGCTCCCAACCTTTCGGTGCTTCCCGAATGGAGCGCGGTAAAAGGCGAAATCAACGGCAAAGGAAGCATGGATTTGCGCCAGGAAGGCACGGCCACGAACCTGAAGGGGACGTTTCAGGACCTTACCATGGAAGGCAGGGAGCCGCTGGAATTGGATCTGCGAAACCTGGAAGGTAATTACCATTTCAGTCAGGTCTTTAGCTACGCCGACGGAGTGCTGCAAACCAAATTGGATCTGGATGCGGGCGAAGCGCTAAAGAGCGAACTTGATTACGAAAGGCAAAAAACCGGACTTCCCCATTCATTGCGTATTCGCGGACAAATCAAACTAACCGACAACCATTCGCTGGAGCCCGGACAATCCGGCATCACGGTGGACCTCATCCGATGCAGCGGAGAAGTGGATTACGATGTGGGGCTAACTTATGACGATCGACTGTATCGCATCCAGGTGAGTCCGGAAGTAAAAGCAAGGAACCTGCGATTCTTGCCCCCGCAGAGTTGGCCTGGTGCGCCCAAACCTCTGGCCGATTTGAACTTTGACCTGGATCGACAAACCGGCCATCTGTCCGGCTCGGGAGAATTTCTACAATCAAAAGTGAATCTGGAAGGGGATCTACAGTTCGAACTTGCACGTATCGCAGAAGGAAATCGCCTCAAGCTAATCCAGAAAGGCAGCTATAACATTGGCATTTCCGATCTGTCCTATCGCGCGCTTACCGATCTGGTGCTAAATACGCATACCTGGATTCTGGAGCGTGCGTCCAGACCGGATGCTCGAAAGGCCGAAGACCGGGGTCCTCTGTGGGAAAATGAATTTATTGATATGCCTCTTTATACGCAGCTTCTGGCAGGTTTGCAAATCAAAGGAACCGCGGCGCTGCAATTAAAAGACGGCCCGGGTCTACCGTCCAGGGCTACCGTTCGATTCTCTTCCGAGCCGCGTAGCTTTAATGCTTCGTTAAACGAAGACAATGGAATGCCCGGTACTTTACGCGGTCGCTACATGGGCGTATGGAATGAACAGCTTCCCACGCATACGCTGAGCCTGACAGTAAATCAGAAGGATCTCAATTTACAGTGGCCCGGCATTCTCGACGGCGGCGGACCCAGTTTTCTGAGCATTGAAGCAAATTACAGCTCCAACGGCATCTATCCTGCGGATCTGATCAACTACAGCAACGGCCAGACTTATTTCAAAGCGCACCATTTTAATCTAAAAGCATTCGCGCCGTTTGAGCTGGGTCTGAAAATGCTGGGACAGAAGGTGCCATCGGGGCCCGCATTCGCCGATGTGGAAGTGGTAAGATCCGGTACCGGCCAGGATATCGACTACTATCGCATCGTAATTGAAAGCGAAGATTTTGTTGCCAGAGGCGGCGGAACCTATTCTATTTATGAAGGCGGCCGTACCTGGCTGAACGTTGCGATTGATGGTCGTCAGGATAAATTGAACTTCCAGATTCAAAAAAACGGTAAATGGTTACCCGACGATGGGCTATAACAATAAAGCATTCGTATTATGGCTTCTTCTGCTATCCCTGCTGCTAGCTGCGGCCATTGGTTGCTCGGAAAAAGAAACGAATAAGCGAACCAGCGAATTAAAGCGAGATCCTGGCGAATATGCAGGCGAGTATCTCCTAACGCCTTCCGCCGAGCAGCATCGCATTATACTGCAAAAGGATGGTTCGGTTGTAAGCAGCACCCCCACTTCGCGCGAAGTGGGTTACCTGTTGCGCGATTCTAAAATGATACGAATCTACCTCAACGATCGGGCCGAGGCCGTGGGATTATTCCTTGTGGACAATTACAATCCCAGCGACTGGCGCGGAATGTGGCATCAGAGCGTTCGAATCCTTCGAAAGACCACAGCTTACAAATGAGCTATACACATACTTCTGTACAATTCATGAGCATTACTCATATTCCTTGATTTTTTTCGGACTACATCGGAACGGTATTCTATCCAGTGTTGCAAGCCCCGATCAACATCGTACATCGGGCCTGTGGCTCAGGGCTATGATAAGCATCTGCTCTCGCTCATGGAGCGCTTTGGTCAGGACGTAAAACTGTACCGAGAAAGTCGTGGGCTAAGGATGACCGATGCCGCCAACGATTTGCGCAAATCGTATGGCATTAAAATCGACCAGAGTTATCTTTCTCGCATAGAGTCCGGCCAGGTAGATCTGAAACTGAAGCATTTCCTGGCCATCGCTGATTACCTCGAACTGGACGTGGCGCAGCTCATCGCATCCCTTACCGCCCCTTCCGGAGTCGAGTATCTGGGCGAAGATCCCTACGTATTTCGCTCCTTACTTCGCCTCAAGGCCGAACTCGGCCAGAAGGAGGCCTTGAACACCCTCCATCGATTTTTTGAGCTTCTGGAAAAGTATGACAAAAAATCGCCCGGCGGGGCCGATCGGCCCACAGAGCGCAAAAAACGGGTTTGAATTGCTCTTGACTGTTCACCATTCGGGAGCACCTCTGTTCCGTTCGCATGAAATTCCGGGACGCCTTCCAGGAAAACTTCTACACACTTTCTAACCTGCTTTCGGTCAGTCGGGTGCTTTTGGTACCGCCCTTTCTTTATTACGGGCATGCCTTTAGCCAGAATCCCGGGCAGCGGGAGTTGCTGTACATCCTCCTTGGCATTGTATTTCTTGCCGTTCTCAGCGATTTTCTGGACGGTTTTCTGGCCCGCCGATGGGGTCAGGTAACTATGGTGGGGCAATATCTGGATCCGGTTTGCGATAAGATTGTCACTCTGGCTGCCCTTACCCTGTTGCTGGTGGATTTCGAATTTCCCATCTGGATCTATGCCTTCTACTGGCTCCGGGAAATTGCCGGCGTATGGGCTGGCTCCTTTCTGTATTTCAAACGGAATGTTCAGGGAAAACCCAATATCTGGGGCAAGATTGGCGTATTTGTGGTGGGACTATGCACCACCTGGTACTTACTAAATCCGTATTTAAAACAGGAATTCCCGCACGGTCATTGGCTGACCTATCCGATCATTTCTGCTTACGTGCTGGCGGCCGTTCTTGTATTGGGCATCTATTCCTACTGGCGATCCTACCGCAGCCTGGTTTTTCAAAAGAAATAGGAGCTTTTACTTGACGCCTGTATAGTGCGCCGTAATGGTATTTTATGTCACAGGGATGGAGTAATTTATAGCCAACATAAAACAGGCTATCATCCAGGAAAAAGGGCGAAACAATCGAGCCCCAATGGACCCGGCTTAGTAAACTATCAGGATAATTCAAATGGCAAAGAAGAAAGTGGAAAAGATCAATCCGGCTCAAAAGCCGGAGAAAAACGAAAGGGCGCAGGCTGTAGAAGGCGCCATTCAGCAAATTGAAAAGCAATTTGGCAAGGGCTCCATTATGAAGCTGGGCGATAATTCCGTTCGCTCCGAGATTGGCTTTATCCCCACCGGAGCCATGACTCTGGACTTCGCCCTGGGCCTGGGTGGCTTTCCGCGAGGACGAATTGTTGAAATCTATGGTCCGGAATCCTCGGGCAAAACAACTCTCTGTCTGT
Organism: Leptospiraceae bacterium; assembly: GCA_020440935.1. Taxonomy (GTDB): domain Bacteria; phylum Spirochaetota; class Leptospiria; order Leptospirales; family Leptonemataceae; genus UBA3465. Next base: position 10,457 of record JAGRNC010000017.1, read on the forward strand.
CCGCGGTGGCCAATGCCCAGCGCAATGGTGGCATTGCCGCGTTCGTAGATGCAGAGCACGCTCTGGATCCTTCCTTCGCCACCCGGCTGGGCGTAAACATTGACGATCTACTGGTGGCCCAGCCAGACAACGGCGAAGAGGCGCTGGAGATTACAGAATCCCTGGTTCGCTCAAATGCGGTGGATATTATCGTAGTCGATTCGGTAGCCGCCCTCGTGCCCCGCTCCGAACTGGAAGGTAATATGGGAGATGCGCAGATGGGTTTGCATGCCCGATTAATGAGTCAGGCCATGCGAAAGCTCACAGGTACTATTTCAAAGTCCAATACTACCATTATCTTTGTGAATCAGATTCGAAACAAGATCGGAGTCATGTTTGGCTCTCCAGAAACGACCACGGGAGGGAATGCGCTAAAATTCTATGCATCGGTCCGATTGGATATTCGGCGAATTGAAACCCTGAAAAAGGGAGACAGCCCCTTCGGAAACCGGGTTCGCGTAAAAGTAGTAAAAAATAAAGTAGCGCCTCCATTCCGTCAGGCGGAGTTCGATATTCTGTTCGATTCGGGCATTAACCGTGAGGGATGCATCCTGGATCTGGCTCTGGAGCACAACTTGATTGAACGAGCGGGTACCTGGTATTCGTATCAGACCAACCGTATCGGCCAGGGTCGAGATAATGCCTGCACTTTCCTCAAAGAAAACCCGGACATTCTAGAAGAACTGGATACGAATCTGCGCAAGATCTTGAAGGAAATGCGAGCGCCGGCCGCGGCCAAAAAAGAGGAGCAAGCTCCGCAGTTCGATCCGGAAACCGGAGAAATATTGGATGAGGAAGCCGCCGGATGATTGAAGTCTCTATATTCGGAGCGGCCGGTCTAACCGGCCGCGAATTGCTTACCTGGCTACGTCATCATCCCTCAGCCAGGCCCGTATTTCTTACCTCCGATCAGCACGCTGGCCGCAGCGTTGCCCAAGTATTTCCGGAACTATCCGAATACAACAATCTACATTTCAGCCGACATGAGGACACTCCGCCCACTGGTTCTCTGGTATTTCTCGCTACGCCCAACCAGACCAGCATGGATTTGGCTCCGGCTCTCCTGGAACGGGGCCACAAAGTTATAGATCTAAGCGGTGCCTTCCGTATTCCGGAACAGCCATTATTTGAAAGGTTCTATGGTATCGAGCACACCTGCTTTTCTCTGGTTTCGGAGGCCGTCTATGGCATGCCCGAGCTATTTAGAGAACAAATCCGCAACGCGCAGTTCATCTCCAATCCCGGATGTTACCCCACCGGCTCGATCATTCCTTTGCATTTCTTGAAAGAGGCAGGCGGCCGGATTCGTCAGGTTATCGTTGATGCAAAATCAGGAGTTTCCGGAGCCGGCGGCCGAACCGAAGATGCGGGGTTTGCCTTTCAAAACGTATACGAGAACTTTCGCGCCTATAAAGTCTTAAAACACCAGCATACTCCGGAGATTCAGATCTACGGAGCAGATGGACCGCGCTTTCAGTCTCCAGATGAGGCGAAGAACACACCCATTCTCGTGTTTACTCCCCATTTGTTACCAATCTACAGAGGAATTCTATCCACAATATTTGTGGAATGGGAGGAATCCCCATCCAGCGACCCCGCGACCAGTCTCAAGGGTCGCTCGACTTCGGAGCCATTTGTTCGCTACCTGGAGAGTCCGGAGGCCGTGGAGCTGAAGAAAACGCAGCACACGAACTTCGTGGATTTTTCCGCCCGTAGCATGGGCCACATTACCATGATTGTGTCGGCTATCGACAACCTTGTGAAAGGGGCAGCCGGTCAGGCTATTCAAAACATGAATCTAATGGAAGGACTACCAGAGACCGAAGGCTTGCTTGCGCGCACCGAAGTAATGGCTCACTGATTGGCGGGAGGCAGTAGACTGGCCCTCCCCTGTATTGGAGGCGCGGCAAACCTGCCAGCGGTAGCAAAAAGCCCGGAAACAGGGACTACATTAGTTCGCCAATGAAATCGTCCAGACAGGACTCCTTGCCAAAAAGGACCAGGATATCGTTGGGCTTGATGATCGTTTTTCCATCCGGAATACCTATAAACTGCTGATTTTCATTGGGTCGCTCCGGGTCCACCGGCCGACGAATCGTCACAATGCTTATGTTAAATCGTTTCTTCAGGCTGGCCCCATTGAGGGTCATTCCAACCAGCGAAGGCGGCGCTTCCACTTCGAACAATCGGTAGCCTTCTTCCAGAAACATACTGCGACGAATGCTCGGATGAGCAAACTGCTCCGCCATGTTTTCGGCCGCGCGCTCCTCAGGATTAAATAATTCCTTCACTCCCAGCATTTCAAGAATTCGTTTATGCAGCGTTGTGCGATATCGCACAATTAACTGGCCATTAAAAATCCGCCGCAGAATATCGGCGGTGACGATCAAGACTTCAAAGCTTTGCGCCGCAGAAATGATTACCGTATCCATCTGCTCCACTCCCTGGGAGCGCAGAGCCTTTTCGTCGGTACTATTTAAGCAGACTGCGTGGGTACAGTTGCTCTTGATCTTTTCAATGGTAGGAAGGTCGTGATCTATGGCTGTAACCTCATGGCCTTCTTCGTGCAGATGCTTGACCAGAGCGCGTCCAAAGTCTCCCAATCCAATCACTGCTATTTTCTTGCGCATTTCAATCTCCTTTTATGCTCATCCCAGAGTCCCAAATTTCCTAACTATCAATGCAATCTGTTCGCTCCAATGCGGGCCTTCTAACCAACCACGATGTATTCTGTGGGATAGGTGTAGTGCACCGGCCTTGCTCGCGGCACAAGAGCCAGCAAGAATGTCATGGAGCCCACTCTACCTACAAACATGACAATGCACAGTACGGCTTTGCCTTCCGTGCTCAAGGCCGCCGTTATGCCTCGCGAAAGGCCGACAGTACCAAAAGCGGATACAACTTCGAATACGATGTCAATAAATGGCTTTTCCTCGAAAAACAATAGAGCAAAGATTCCGGAAAATATTGCAAGCAGCGAAAGAAGTACGGTGGAATAGGCTCGCGCTACCGTATCATCGGATACGGTGCGCCCAAATACTTCCACCTTGTTCTTACCCCTAATCAGATTCATGATATGAACAGTGGCAACGCTAATCGTCGACGTCTTGATCCCGCCTCCTGTACTCACCGGGCTTGCACCAATCCACATAAGTAAAAATGCAAAGAAAACAGTGGGCATGGACAACAAAGCGGTAGATCGAGTTTCGAATCCAGCGGTACGCGTAGTTATGGAAAAGAACAAACTGTGAAGCAGCGCGTCGGGGCCGCTCATGTTTGCAAGCAGCGCATCCTTTTCCATGGCATAGAAGGCAAGGGTACCAAAAACAAGAAGGATGGCAGTAGAGATCAATACCAGCCTTGTGCTGACGTTAAATCGATGATGCACGGACGTGGGGTACCGTATCCTGTGATACATCGCTCGAAGTACCGGGAATCCAAGGCCACCCAGAACAATAAGCCCCATGAACGGAACAATGGAATACCCGGGAAGTTCGGCCAGCGACACCAGACTGTCGCTATAGAGCGAAAAGCCGGCATTGCAGAATGCCGAGACGCTGTGAAAGATTGCATGAAACCAGGGATTTGTTCCGGTGCCCTGAAAATTCGCGGGTATACTCTGGTGCAAAAAGTAAGCGCCAATACCCTCAATAATAAGTGTGAAGACTGCAATAACGCGAACAATTTTTCGAACTTCACCGAGGCTATCCTCGCTTAGCAGATCCCGCATCAACAACTGCTCCGAGATACTGTGGCCGCCTGCAAGAAAAAGAGAGAAAAACGAGGTCAAGGTCATCAGACCAAGTCCGCCAATTTGAATGAGAATCAGAATGACGATTTGGCCGGCAAATGTGAAATCTCTGGAAATATCCACCGGCGAAAGCCCGGTGACGCATGTGGCGCTCACTGCGATAAAGAAACGATCAATGGAGGAAACCGGCGCAGCAGTAAATCGGGGCAGCGATAGAAGGGCATAGCCCGACAGGATTACAATGATAAAACTTCCCACGAAGATCATGGCCGGATTGACTCGCAGGAATCGCAATGCCTGGATTCGCCGAACCAGGTGAATCAGGTTGTTCAGAACAAAGAGCCCCTGGCTAATCGCCAGAAACAATAGCACCGTTGTGGCAGAAGTCAGCCCTCGGGCGTCCAGATAGGAGATCAATGGATCGCGAAATATCCACTGAAAGATGACCAGGCCAGCCAGCAAGATCTCCATCTTATGTTGCCGCAGATGCTCCCGAACCGTAGGCTTTGCGAAGATTAAGCTAACAATTTCGTAGGCTACCAGAATGACCAGAATTGCCTCGGTAGTCATGGTGGCCAGTGGCCGGTAACGCGCCGTAATTCCGAATCCGATCTCCATAACGAGTATGGCTCCGGATGCAGCCCCGGCCAGAAAAAAGATCAGCCGAAAAAAGGGATGAATATGATGGTGATACTGATTGCGATTCGCATAGTAAGACCTTCGGAGTGCCGAAAGGGAGCGCGAGAGGTCTCGCCGCAACCGAAAAATCTTCATATTACCAACGACTCAGATGGCCCCGGCGGTGTCATCTTTTCTCTTGCCATTCATTGTCCAGGGCTGCACCTTGTCAGAGATGCTAAGAGAAGGATTTATGAGCATCAAGATTCTGGCCTCCTATCGCCAGTTGCTCAAGACCTTTCGGGAAAGAGTTCCCGAAGGGGAGGA
>JAGRNC010000179.1 GCA_020440935.1 Leptospiraceae bacterium
GTAAACTGCGCAGCCATTCCGGGGGAATTGATCGAAAGCGAACTAATTAAAAAAGAAAAAGGCTCCTTCACCGGCGCATCCGACCGCAGGATCGGAAAATTTGAGCAGGCGCACGAGGGCACCTTATTTCTGGACGAGATTTGCGACATGTCCCTTGCAACGCAGGCGCGCGTACTGAGGGTGCTGGAAGAGCAACGATTCAGTCGAGTGGGATCCACCGAAACCATCGAAGTCGATGTTCGAATTATCGCCGCCACAAACATCGATCCGCTGGCCGCCATCAAAGATGGCAAGTTCAGAGAAGATTTGTATTTCCGGCTGAATGTGATTCCCATTGTGATGCCAGCTCTGCGCGAAAGACCCGCCGATATTCCATTGCTACTGGATCATTTTCTTCGGCAGTCGCTAAAAGAGAATCAAATTGAACCCAGGACTTTTACCCAGGGAGCTCTGGAAGCGCTTACATACTATCCCTGGCCCGGCAACGTCCGCGAGCTTAAGAACGTTGTGGAGCGGATCGCCATCCTTTCAGAAGGCCCGGAAATTTCGGAGGCCGAGGTACAGCTGCATTTGCGCCAGTTTCCAGTGGAAGGAGATGGATCCGAGGGTCCAATCTCCTCGGACCTCAAAACCGCACGGAAGGAATTCGAACGCGATTACATCGTCCGTGCGCTAAAGCAAAACGAGAAGAACATCTCGCAGACGGCGCGATTTCTTGGTCTGGAAAGAACTCACTTGCATCGAAAGATCAAATCCCTACGAATTGATCTGGAGCAAATCTAGATGACCGATTCCTACACATCGAACCTGGAGCTGATGCAAGACGTTCTGGCTGAACTGCCCGATGTCATTGAAAACGAAGAGCTGATCCTGCATTTTTTGGGCGAGGCGCATCCGGAATCCTATGACCTGGACGGAATTGGAGCTGTGCTGGCCCGGCTGCATCAGAGCGACGCTTCACAGGTGGATGCGGAAACCGGCAAAGTAGATCGGAGTGCGGCCATGGCCAGCGTCACTCGGTCGCTCTCCGCGAACCAGAAATGCACTCTATGTAACGATCGTATTTATGCAAGCCGACGATTCTATATTCAGGGAAGCCGTCCCATTCTGGTTGTCCATTTTGAAGGTCCATTCGGAAAATCCTCGGCGGCTATGGACCGAAGCCAGAAACTCTATTTTGCCAGCGAGCAGGAAGATGACCTATTTGATCGAATGCTCCAGCGCATGGGATTGAGCATGCAGGACCTTCATTTTCAACAACTGCCTGCCTGCCACTTTGTGGCCGAGACCAGCACCGCGGACGATTGGAATGAAAGAACCACAAATTGCCTGACGCACCTGGAAGATACAATTCAGCGCGAAGACATTAAACTTGTTCTGGTTACCGGACCGGCGGCTATTTTGCTATTTGGCGAGGACGGAGCAAAGAAGTTCTCCGAATCGGGAGAAGTGTTCCGCCTGCCCGTGCTTTCTACCGAGGTCGGCGCAGTCGTTTTGCGCAGTCCGGCGGCCATCCTTTCGCTGGAAGGCAAGACCAGAAAGGCGAAAGAGCAGGGCGATGAGGCCTTTCAGAAAGCGCGCAGCGAAGAAATCCATGTGAAAAAGCAAATACTGAATAATCTGGAAAAAGCCTTTTCGGTTCCGGGCCTGCGCTGAACCTGGAAACAGTGTTCGATCGTTTCGCCAACGTGGTATTTCGCGACCCGGCGCCAGAACTGACCTACAGGATTCCCCCCGGCATGGAACCCTCCCCGGGCAGTCGTGTTCAGGTACCCCTGGGCAACCGCACCGAAACGGGTCTGGTGGTTTCCATTTCCGATCAGTCTTCGGTAGGAGCGATTAAGGATATTGCGGCTTTGCTGGACCCGCAGCCAATTGTCACCGAGGCCCAGATTCAACTATCGCGCAAACTTGCCGACTACTACGTTTGCGAGCCCGGAGAAGCGTTGTTCAAAATGTTTCCGGCTCCTCCCGGTTCGTTTCGACTGGATGCAAAGCGCCCTCTAAAGATTCCGGGCTTTGACTTTTCCGAAAAGGAGCCGGTAGCTCGTCATCGACTAAACGAGGAACAGTCCGCCATCTTTGACTCTATCCAGAGTGGCAATGCCGGCGCATTTCATTTGATCCATGGAATCACAGGATCGGGAAAAACAGAAATCTACATCCATCTATTGCAAAAGGCGTGGAAATCGGGACGCGGCGGAATTCTTCTAGTTCCCGAAATTGCACTGACAGTGCAAATGATCCAGCGTTTGCAGGAGGTCTTTGGCCAGTCCATTGCCTTGCTGCATTCCGGCCTGGCGGCCAGGGACCGATTCTTGAATTACCTTTCCGTCCTGGCAGGAAAGCGAAGGCTGGTGGTGGGTACCCGATCGGCCATTTTTGCGCCGGTGCCATCGCCCGCTTATATTATTATCGACGAAGAGCATGACAGCTCGTATCGAGAGAACAGCGCTCCGCGCTATGATGCGCGGCTGATCTCACGATGGATTGTAGAGGAGAGCGGTGGCTCCATCGTTGCGGGTTCAGCAACGCCAAGACTGGAGAGCCGTCGCGCCTGCGATACCCATCCAAGACATTTTTTCTATCATCCCATTCGATCCCGAGCATCGGGCCAACTACCCGATGTGGAGGTAATCAATGCGCCGGACAAAAACCCGGTTTCCGGAAAGATGATCACTATGATTGAGCAGAACCTGAAGAACGGTCGCCAAACCATTCTTTTGTTGAATCGCCGGGGGTATCAGCCATTCATCTACTGCGATCATTGCGGCAGTACCTTACAATGCCCTCGTTGCTCGGTTACCCTGCATTTTCACAAACCCGACCAGCTGGTCTGTCACTACTGCAGTATGACTATTCCTTACCAGGGAAAATGTATACAATGCGGCAAGCCAGCTCGGGCGGCGGGTACCGGCGTTCAGCGACTGGAAGAGTTTTTAGGCTCCCGATTTCCGGAGGCGCGACTGGAACGAGTAGATACGGACACGTCCCGAGGAGGAAAGAATCTCCAGGACTGTCTGCAGCGTTTCTTTAACGGCGAACTGGATATACTCATGGGAACTCAGATGATAGCCAAGGGTCTGGACGCGCCCAATGTTACCCTGGTGGGCGTACTGCAGGCCGACCAGGGGTTGCTTTTGTCCGATTATCGCGCCCAGGAAAGGACCTTCTCACTCTTGATGCAGGTTGCTGGCCGGGCAGGGCGGGGAAATTTCAAGGGTCAAGTGCTTCTGGAAGCGCTAAATCCATCGCATCCAATCATCCAGCAGGCTTCCGCGCAGGACTACGATGCATTTTATAATGAGGAGCTGGCGTTGCGGAAGGCCACCTGGTATCCTCCTTTTTGCCGTCTGGTTCGTATGCTGGTGCGCTCTCCGGACGCAGAGTATGCAGAAAAGAAAATCGATGAGCTATTCACAGCATTGCAAAGCAAGCTTCAAGGATACTCGGATCAGGATTTGCAAATTCTCGGACCGGCTCCGGCGCCCATAGAGAAAATACATGAGCAATTTCGATGGCACATACTTATCAAGACCAGGTCCTACGAGCGCATTCGAGGGCAACTGCGGGAAGTCCTGGAATCTTTTCGTCCTGGACTAACAAAGGGCCACCTGGAATTTGAACCGGATACACAGGACATTGTTTGATGAAACTTGGATTCATGGGAACTCCCGCCATCTCGGCCGAACTTCTAAAGGCATTGATTGAGGCCGGCCACGAAATCGCATTCGTGGTCTCTAATCCAGACCGGCCCAAAGGTCGATCGGGAACTCCGGTGCCCTCGGCAGTGAGCGAAGTGGCTCTACGCGAGGCATTGCCGTTGTTTCGGCCGGTAAAGCCAGCCGAGAGTCTCGCTGAAATCCGGGAAATGGACGTGGATGCAGTAGTAGTATTCGCTTACGGATCCATCCTACCGGATGGCTTTCTGACGCTGGGCCGATTTGGCATATTTAATCTTCATGGCTCCTTATTGCCCTTGCTACGCGGCGCCAGTCCCATTCAAAGCGCCATACTTCAGGGATTTGCCTCCACGGGTTGGACCTTTCAGTTTGTATCGCAAAAGATGGATTGCGGCGATATTGTCTCGGAAGTCGAACTGGAAATCGATCCCGAAGAAACGGCCGGCGAGCTTACCGATCGAATGGTGCCCGCAGGAATACAACTGGTCCTGGGCACTCTGGGCGAGTTAGAAGGCCTGGCTTCCCGGGCTCGTCCCCAGGACCCTGAAAAGGCCACCTACTGTAAAAAGATCCTTCCGAACGATAGTTACCTGGATTGGAATCGATCGGCGCTGGAACTACACAACCAGATTCGGGGGATGAATCCTCGGCCGGTGGCCCGCACAATGCTGGGAGAGTCGCTCTTCAAAATCCATCGCAGCAGGGTCGCCGAAATCACGGGCTCGGATCTGGATGAAAAGCAATTGATGGCCAGGGCCCCCGGCGATCTGCTGTCCTGGAAACGAAATGGCTCACCTGGATTGTATGTGGTAACAGGAAAAGGAGTTATTGAAATCCTACAACTGCAACCACAGAACAAGAAGACCATGGATGCGGCCTCCTTCTTGAACGGATACAAACTGCAGCCGAACGCCCGGTTCGAACTGCCAGTGGAGAATTAAAGTGCAATACTTGAAGAACCTCTTACAGACATTATTTCCCGTATTTGTGGCCGCGGCCGTATTTGTAGTCATCGCAGTAATGGTGTTGCTGATTCGCTCGGAAGATCCCGACAGCTTTGCGCTGCAGGATTACAGGGGACAGTACTACATCAACGTACATAACGATCTGGAGCGACGTCGCCTGCGAGTTAAGCTGGAAAAGCGCAACTTTCCCGACCGTCCGGAAGGAATCATTTTGGATCAGGACGTGCGGCCAGGTACCATCGTTGAACCGCGCCAGAACATTCGATTTGTGGTGAATCAACACCAGCCATTGCTTCAAGTTCCCGACCTGGTGGGAACGGGTAAGGCCGGTATTGCCGCCGCCCTGGAGCGCATCGTTGTAGGCGATCAGGTTTACTCGCTTCGCCCTGGAACCATTGCCTACGTCTTTGATGATGGAGTACCGGAAGGAACGATTCTGGCCCAGTCGCCGCTGGCAGGCGAAAAAGTGGATCCCGGCTTTCCGGTAGACTTCCTGGTTTCTACTTCTGTTCCCTATCGCGGAAAGACTGTGAATCCGGCTGAACTAAAAGACATGCCCATCGACCTGGCCTATGAATTGTTGCTTCGCACCGGGGCCACTTTTGAAATAGAAAAGATTTTATCGCCTGAGCGTCCTTCGCAACAGGGAAGGGTGGCCAGCGTCAAACCCCTGGGCGGAGATCGGTTCTCGCTTCAAGTATACTATCAGAAGCCATCGGCCAGCTTTGCGTCGGGCTACGAACAGGCAGAAGTGGAGATTCCGGAACAATACAGAGACAAAGAAATGTGCAGCCTGTATCATTATCCAGAAAACGATCCGCAGAGCCGCAAGGCGATCTTTCGGCAGAAACTGTCGTCGGAAAAAGAAACCGTTGTTTTCTTTCGAAGGAAAACCGAAATTCTGGAATTGCGTTGCGGAGCCACGGTGGTTAGCCGCCAGACCCTATCGCCGGACTTCTCTGGCTAAAGGGACGTTCGAGGCCGAGACTACAGAAGAGCGCTTCACCGGGTGGAGCGCCGTTCCATACTCGGCCTTTGTTTCAGCTATTTAAAACAGGAAATCAATGGATTTATCGCCTTCAATTCTAGCCGCGGACCTGACCGACCTCAAAGCCACCCTGGCGCAACTGGAAGGTCGCATCGAGTATTTGCACATGGACGTCATGGACGG
>JAGRNC010000180.1 GCA_020440935.1 Leptospiraceae bacterium
TATCGTAACGAGTGTCGCCGGTTACTTCCACCGGGCCATCATACAACTGCCGGAAACGTTCGGCATTTGCTTCGTCCACTGCGCCAATACCCTGGAGGGAGCGATAATGGGATCGAAAAAACCATCGGGATCTTAACCGGGATGAATTGGGTCCGAGTGCCGCCGATGAAAGATAGCAACGGGTTCCTTTACTTCTAAGAAATCGCAGTAGATTGGGGAATACATCCCAGGTGCTGGTGATGAATGTTCGAATGGGAAGCCGTCGAATCAGACCGTGCCATTTCCAGGGCAGATCCAGAGGAAGGTAGAAGGCAAAGTCGCAATCAATGGATGCCAGATTGGAAACGCTGGTACTGAACACCGATACGATGATCGTAACTTCCTGCCGGCTGCGAATCTCGCGTAGTAGAGCTGTGGCTTGATCCAGTTCGCCGGCGCTGGCCGCATGAAGCCAGACGATGGGTTTGTTCTCGCCCGGCAATTTTCTCATTTTGACTTCGGTACTGCGAAATCTACGAAACTGCCGTTCGCTCTCTTTTCTGGTTTTCCGAAATCGTTTGAGCCCTGGATGGAAGAGAGCCAGAAGCCTGTACAGAGGATAGAGAAAAGTTAGCGCCAGATTGTAGAGAAAATGCCCCACACGTACCACATGGAAATCGGTCCGTCTGGAGTCATTCGAAAGAGGATTCCAATGTTTAGCTGGAATGGCGGATATCTTTGGCTTTTACCGAGAAGATCACATTTTCGGCAATATTTGTGGCCAAATCGCCAATGCGTTCGAGAGCACGCACAATCAAAGCCTGGGAAATATCTGTGGAAACCTCGAGGATCTTCTCTTCTATAGCATCTACTTCCAGTTCCAGCTGCAGAACTCGATTTGATGCATCCAGATCGGAATGGATGAGGGCCTGAACCGCCTCTTTCAGCGCTTCTCGGGCTTTGCTTGCCAGGGTTTGCAGGTCATCCGAGACCTGGCCGCCGGTAAGCCGGAGGCTCCAACGGGCAATCGTTTTGGACTCATCGCCAATTCGCTCTAAATCCCGGGTGGTCTTTATGGAGCTAAAGATATATCGAAAATCGAGGGCAAATGGCTCCTGAAGGGCCAGAAGACGCATACATTTGTCGTCCATCTGGATTTCCATGGCATTCAACTCGCGGTCCATAGCCACGGTTTTCTGAAACAGTGCCTCTTCCTTTTTTTCAAGGGTCTCGAGGGCCAGATCCAGGATGGCCTCCGCCCTGCGGGCCATCAGGCTGACGTGTTCTTTCAATTCTTCCAGTTGCTTGTGGATCATGGCTTTCTACTGGACATCGAGGTCTACAAAATCCAGTAGGTCAAGCGAGAATTGGAACGGCGCATTTTCGGGGGGCCAGGAAGGCCATCGGGCCGCCCAAAAATCAAGTGCTGGACGCAGTCACATAATTGTAACAATTTTGTAATCGCAATGAGTCACGGCTCGGGAGTAACTACATATATGCACAGATCTAATTTGAAATGGCTGGCCATAGTGGCCCTTCTGGGAAGCCTTCCCCTGGTTTCCTGCAAAGACAGAACTCAGATCCAAATCGACGGTTCTAGCACTGTATATCCAATTACCGAGGCGGTGGCTTCGGAATTCCAGGGCGTTGACAGCGCTATCCACGTAACTGTGGGCATCAGCGGCACTGGTGGAGGATTCAAAAAATTCTGCGCCGGTAAAACCGACATCTCCGATGCCTCCAGAGTGGTAAAAAAAGATGAGCTGGAAAAATGCGCCGGCGCCAACATCGAATTTATCGAACTACCGGTTGCTTATGACGGCCTGGCAGTTCTGGTAAATCCTAAAAACGACTTCATCAATCAGCTCACAGTAGAGCAGCTGGAGAAGATCTTTCGCGCCAAAGACCCTGCCACTACATGGAAAGAAGTAAACGATGAGTGGCCGGACGAAAAAATCAAAGTATATGCTCCTGGAAAAGATTCCGGAACCTACGATTACTTTGTAGAAGCGATTCTTGGCAAAGGCGGACAGGTTCGTCCTGATGCGCTTTTTAGCGAAGACGATAACACCCTGGTTCGCGGCATCGCGGGCGACAAAAATGGCGTGGGATTCTTTGGTTTTGCTTACTACGAAGAAAACCAGGACTCATTAAAGCTTGTTCCCATCGTAAATCCTAAAAGCAAGCAAGCGGTAGCTCCTAGCCTGGAAACAGTTAAGAATGGAACGTATTCTCCGCTGTCACGACCGCTGATGATTTACGTTAAGCGCACTGCTGCAGACAAACCAGAAGTGAAGAAATTCGTGGACTTCTATCTCGCGAATGCAGCCAAGCTTTCCAAGCAAGTGGGTTACATCCCTCTATCATCAGAGGCTTACGAAAACATCAAAAAGCATTTTGCCGATCTGAAAACCGGAAGTGTACTGCACGATCTGGATCTGATGGGCAAGCCGGTGGAGAGTCTTTACTCAAGCGCTAACTAATCGACTTTCCATGAAAGATAACCTCCAAATTCTTACCGAAGCAGTAAGAGGTGACCGAAAGAAGGTTTTTGCCCGCTATGGGCAAAAGCCTTCCAAGGCTCCGGCTGAGCGAATCATCCGCTGGGTTCTCCGCATTCTTGGCGGCATGACCGTGGGAATTACGGCGATCATTATCTATATTCTGGTTTCCGATGCTATCGGATTTTTTCGGCAGGTTAACTTCTTTGACTTTCTGCTTGGCACCCAATGGGAGCCCTTTGGTTTCGAAAAGAAATTTGGGGTTTTGCCGCTCCTGAGCGGCACTCTTATGATTGCCCTGGGCGCCAGCGCAGTGGCCATTCCATTTGGTCTTGGCACTGCCATCTATTTAACGCAATATTCTCCTCCCTGGTTCAGGGAATTCGCTACACCCGTGGTGGAAATTCTGGGCGGCATTCCCACCGTTGTATACGGATACTTTGCTCTGGTGACCGTAACGCCAGTGCTGGGATACTTCTTTCCCGAGATCGAAGTCTTTAACGCATTGTCCGCCTCCATCGTAGTGGGTATCAGCATATTACCCATGGTATCGTCCCTTTCCTCGGATTCGCTTCGCGTGGTTCCGGTAAGCATCAAGAATGCAGGCTATGCACTGGGAATGAGCCGATTTCATGTGGTAACAAAGATCATTGTTCCTGCTGCCGTCAGCGGAATCGTGGCCTCTTTTATTCTGGCATTCGCTCGCGCCGTCGGCGAAACCATGGCCGTAACTCTGGCGGCGGGCGCCACGCCCACCACGGCCTGGGATTATTTGCATGGTATTCAAACCATGACTGCCTTTATTGTGCAGATTTCTCTGGGAGATGCATCCGCCGGAAGCATAGAATATTTTACCCGGTATGCCATCGGGCTGACTCTATTTGTTCTAACCTTTGGATTTAACTTTCTGGCAACCCGGATTGTGCGAAGGTTCCGAGAGGTGTACCAATGATCAAATTCGATGCCCGGCGTACCCGGCGATACCAGATCTATGGCGTCATCTTTCAGCTAGTATGCTTTACCGCCAATACTGTGGCCCTCTTCTTTCTGGGTTACTTGCTGGTGGATTTGATTGTTTCCGGAGTGGCCGGTATCAACTGGAATTTCCTTTCCTCGCCGGCCAATCCAAATCCGGATCGAGCCGGAATTAGTTCGGCTATCATTGGAACTCTTTGGCTTATGTTTCTTACGGCCGCCTTTGCCATTCCCATGGGTCTGGGCGCGGCCATTTATCTAGAGGAATACGCCAGAAATACACGATTTGTTCGATTCATTAAGCTGAACATTCAGAACCTCGCCGGGGTTCCTTCTATCATCTATGGTATCCTGGGCGTTACGCTTTTTGTGAACGCTCTCAATCTTGGCCAGAGTTTGCTGGCAGGTTCGCTTACCATGGCTCTGCTCGTTCTGCCGGTCATCACCATCGCAGCTCAGGAAGCCCTCCGCGCCGTTCCCGATTCATTCAGGCTTGCCGGTTATGGCATCGGTATGACCCGATGGCAAGTGGTGCGCTACCAGGTGCTTCCGGTAGCATCCCCCGGAATTTTAACTGGAATCATTCTGGCGCTTTCGCGGGCCATCGGCGAATCGGCTCCACTGCTACTGGTGGGGGCCGCAGGTTTCATTGCCTATTTGCCGATCAGCCCCATGGACGGCTACACCGTGCTTCCCATCCAGATCTATAACTGGACGGCTCGACCGCAGGCAGAGTTTCATGCCATTGCCGGTTCGGCCATTATCGTTCTACTGGTGGTGCTTCTGCTCATGAATGCGGTGGCCATCTATTTGCGACTATACTTCCGAAAGAAACTGAGTTACCTACACTCCTGATACTGGCGAAAACAATGGCAGATAATGATATAAATTTCCAGGTAAGCACCAACAGTGCGCAAGAGGATGGTCCTCTGGAGCCTATCTTCGAAACGAAGAAACTGAGTATCTTCTACGATACGTTTCAGGCAATCCACGAACTGGATCTGGATATCTACCGACAAAGAGTCACTGCATTGATCGGACCTTCGGGATGCGGTAAATCTACCTTTCTTCGCACACTCAATCGAATGAATGATTTCGTCGAAGGCGCCCGCGCCGAGGGAAAAGTGCTTCTAGACGGCGAAGATATTTTTGCGCCGAACATTGATCCCGTAGAAATTCGCCTGCGGGTGGGCATGGTATTTCAGAGTCCAAATCCTTTTCCAAAAACAATTTACGAGAATATTGCTCTGGGACCGCGCATCAACGGATACACCGGTAATCTAGATGAGCTCGTGGAAGAGGCATTGCACAGGTCCTATCTATGGGATGAAGTAAAAGATAAGCTGCAGGAAAGCGCTTACAGTCTTTCCGGCGGGCAGCAGCAACGTCTGTGTATTGCTCGTGCCATCGCTATGCAGCCGGAAGTGCTTTTGATGGATGAGCCCACCGCCTCATTGGATCCTATCTCCACAAATAAGATCGAAGAACTAATTCTGGAACTCAAGCAGAACTACACGATTGTAATCGTAACGCATAACATGCAGCAGGCAGCCCGAATCGGCGACCATACTGCGTTGTTTTACCAGGGAAAATTAATCGAATACGATTCTACGTTTACCATATTCACCAATCCCTCTGAAAAGCTCACCGAGGATTATATTACCGGCCGATTTGGTTAATCTTCGGTAATTGCGCTTCGCGCTGTTGTTTCTTGGGTCACGCTGGTGCAGAATACGCCGGTTGATGAATTTTTGCTCCGGGCTGAGCCCCAGACGCATCCGTCCGCGCAGTATGCCGGACCACTTGGCCCTGGTCGGATATTGCTAGATTCGCCCAATGGCGGGGCCAATGCCTCGCTGTCTAATGGCTGTTTAGACGATCGGGCAGGTACTCCGAAAGATGTTCCATTTGCTTCTGAATATCGTTTGAGACCGATCTAAGGCCGTAAAACGAAAGCTTGCTTTGAAAATCGTCGGTCCAGAGAAATGCCAAATATCGTTGGGTCCAGGTGTAGGCCGCTTCGTCGTTTTCAGGCAGAGCCTGCGGATTGAAATAAACCCGAAATTCCATTTCTTTGCCATCGGTAGAATCTGCATAGGCCAGTGCCTGGCTTTTCAAGTGGGAGACTTCCTTGTTCTGCTCCGCCATACTTTTTGCAAAAATGGAAAAAGCACATCTGCCTGCGAGAATGGGTTCCGCCGCGGCAGGATCCGTTCGCACTTCCATCGGAGGGATACGACGCAAATCCTTATGTTCTTCCTCTTTGAGGAATGCTTCATTGGGCATTTTATCCAGGAATCTGTAGGTCCCGTACGAAAGCGGCGCTTCCAATTCGGGCGGAATGATGGCGCAAAATC
>JAGRNC010000181.1 GCA_020440935.1 Leptospiraceae bacterium
AAAAGATCTACCAGTCTCGCTATGTCCCGGCCTGGACAATCCAGAGGGCGAAAAATGCCAGGGGAGACTCCAGGGAGTCAGCCAGACAAATATCCTGGTAATGTCTGACAATGGTCTGGAGCTCCGCCCCGGAGACGGTCTGACGGTGGAGTTCTACATAGAAAAATCGGTGTACCGATTTGAATCAACAGTGGAGCGGCTCCTGGAAGACGGGCTTCTGGCATTGCATAAGCCAAAGGTCATCCATAAAAGCCGGTTGCGCGAAGGTACCCGTGTGCCCCTGGAAATGGAGATCCACTTTACCCTCTGGTCCGATACCGGCCGATTTCAGGCCAATTTGCTGGATATTAGCGAAACCGGGATCCGGATGGTAGGCCGCAAATCCTTGCGCAAGGATAGTCTAATCAGCCTGGACTTCTACATAAAGGAAGCTCGAGCCCGCATCATCTGCCAGGGTATCGTTGCCTGGAATGAGCCCACCCAGGATAATGAATATTTGTACGAGTCCGGCATTCAATTTACGACGCTTTCCAACGAGAATCGCAAAAAGCTTGGCAGGCACCTGGATCGATTGCGCGCCGCCATGAATACGGATGCATGAAACGCTTTACAAATCGCGCCCCTACTCTCGGCATGTAGCCATGCGTGGATTCCTTCTACTTTCAATTCTAATCCTGGGCCTGGGCGCCCATTGCCAGTTACTGAACAGCGATGCAGCCGAAAGAGCCACCGAAGCTCCAGGCAAGGCTGTGCTTTTTCTGACCTCGGCACGGTTGAAGGGCCATGCCATTGCAATCCTGGGCGAGGAATCCAGCGAAGATAAACGCTGGTTCTCTGTTCTAAATATTTCCAATCGCACAATTCAGAAAGTGGAGATCTTTTTCTTTGCTCTGGACAAAGACGGACAAATCATTAAGAACACGTACAATACATACCAGTATCCGATGAATCCAAACCTGGTGCTTTCGCAAATCGAAGGAACGATCAAGCCCGGTCACTATGGAGATGTAAGTATTCCGCTGGAACGGCTTCCAGGCTGGACTTCCACCAAATTCAATGGATACCAGGTTACCTTTGAGGATGGGTCCACCCAGAAATCTACTGCTCCCGCTTCGGAATTCGTATTGAAAGAGGCGGAAGCCTCGGTGGCCGCAGAAGCGCTGCGCCAGTACGATCAGACACACTAACGGGTCGCCGGGACTATGGAGGAGCGATCCGGCGATCATTTTCGCAAGCGCCTGTATGACGTTATTTTTTTGTCCGATACGCCTTCGGGTCGGGCTTTTGACCTTATTCTAATCGGTCTAATAGTTCTAAGTATTATTTCGGTAAGCATCGAAAGCGTTTCTGGACTACCCCCGGTCATCTACGATATAACTCGCTGGGCAGAATGGATCCTCACCGGATTGTTTACCCTGGAATATCTGGCTCGCATTATTTCGCTGCGCAAGCCATGGCCGTACATTTCGAGCTTCTTTGGCGTTGTGGATCTTCTGGCGCTGCTTCCAACTTACCTGGCTCTGGTGTTTTCGGGCAGCCATTATCTCATTGTTATCCGAGGCTTTAGACTGCTTCGCATATTTCGAATTCTGAAGCTATTTCGGTTTATGGGCGAAGCGAATGTGCTGTATAATGCGATCCGGGCCAGCTTGCCCAAGATTGTAGTTTTTCTGATTACAATTTTGAATACTGCCATAATATCCGGAACGATCCTCTATTTAATAGAAGGGGCAGAGTCGGGATTCACGAGTATTCCAAGAAGCATTTACTGGGCCATCGTAACGATGACCACTGTCGGCTACGGAGACATCTCGCCGGTAACTCCGCTGGGTCAGGCTGTTGCCAGCTTGATTATGATTCTTGGATATGCAATTCTGGCCGTCCCCACCGGAATTGTATCGGTGGAGCTGGCACATGCACAATCGCAGAAAAAACAAACCTTCAGTTGTCCGGCCTGCTCCACCCAGGGCCATGATCTGGATGCGCGCTACTGCAAGCATTGCGGCCATGAATTGGAGCGATCGTCCGAATCGATCTAGATTCGCTTTCTTTTATCCCTGACTTTTATGCGCGCTGTAGGCGATGGCCATCTAAATTCCATCGGACCCGATTACATGTCCCTGCAGCGGGTTCAAATCACTCGGGCATGCTTGAAAAAGAATCCAAAGCCCGAAACAAGTCCGGGAAGATGGTGCAGATTGAGGATGGGGCTCGCTTGATCGCCGTGGGACAGTAGCGGCGTTACCGTTAATCGGACTTTTTTCCCCGCTTTCTTTAGCAGTTCGTACAATTCCACGGATTCGGAAGCGGGCACCACGGCATCGTTTTTGCCATGGATAAGACTGATGGCCGCCTTTAGATTTGCGATTACCTCGGGGCTGGCCAGGCTTAGATCTTCTACGGTCTGTCCCTTTCGCGCAGCATTGCGCTCAATGATTTTCCAGTGAAAGTTGCGTGCGCTGGTGTATTTTCTTACGGATTCGAATAACAGTCGATTTTCTGGCTGCATCATATCCAGAAATCCGTCGAGCAAGGGCGCTCGATAATGGAAGTAACTGTCTTCGATGGCAAGTTTTAATGCCTGCTCCACTTCCTGATTTCGACCAATGGATAGATGCAGATAATTGAGCAGTAGAATCAATCTTCCGTATTCATCTACATCGTGCTCTACAAACAATTTCTCTATTACGGCCGGTGCGCTCGCATAGGAACCAAGTGCACAGATTGCATCGATGCGATTACTTACGGCCGGATCCGATGCCGCAATCATACTGAGACTACCAGCGAAGGACGGGGCAAATATGGATACTCGACCCTTAATTGCGTATTCGCTTTCCAACACCGCTTCTATAAATCCGCGGACCTGGCGGATATTTTGCACTCCAATGCGATACTGACAGAGGTCCTCCAGGAATGGCGAAACTACTCGAAATCCTGTTCCTGCCATGGCGCGGTTTACTCGCTCGAATCTAGGATCCCGATTTCCTAGCGGTGCGAGGCCATTGATCGTAAGAATTGTGGCACGCGGGGGATGGGGAGGTTCGTAAACATCGGCCCGCAAAGCGCCATCCGGCGTGGAGAATTGAACTTCTCGCCGATCGTGGGCACGGTAGCGTCCGGTCAGGGTTTGTAGCAAGAAGCTAGTGGACATGCCCCCATTGCTACCTTCTTGCATTACATTTCGATGACAGCCGTTTGAAGATTGAAGGCTCAGGCAGCCCGACGACGATATTCCACCGGGGTTTTTCCTGTGTATTCTTTGAACAATCGGTTGAAGGTTGCCTTGGAATTGAATCCTGCCTCCAGACCAATCCGCATTACGGGCCAATCCTCGTATCTGGAATCCATTAGAAGCTCCTGGGCATGATCAATGCGCAGTCCATTGATGTACTGATAGAAGCTTTTGTTCAGCCCCCGATTCAGAACATCGCTGACAGTATGGCGGGTCTTTCCCAGGATTCGAGCCAATTCTTCCAGGGTCAATTCTGCATCAAGATACAGCTTCTGCGACTCCACCATTTGAGATAGAGATCGCACTTCTGCAGGATCCAGTGCTCGAGGAACCCTCTCCGGGGCATCGTCGTCGGAGTCCGGCTCGGGGCCGCTTTCGGCGCCTTCCGGACCTTCCCCATAAATAGGTCTTTGCCGTGCCAGAAACAATGAAAAGGCCATAATCAGAATCAAAAAACCGGAACTGTGCCATTCGGCCTTCGCTCCCGGAGGTCCCGCCTCCGGACCGCCACCAATGGGCGAAATGATTCGATTTATTATCACATAGAAACTGCTGGTCACAAACATCGCCAGCAAAACGTAAACGGAAGTTAGCCGTTTCTGCTCATCGATGGATGAATGATACTCCAGGACTTTGGTTTTATGCGATCGCAATAGTCGAAACACAGCCACCGAATAGGCCACGGCCACGGAAACATCCACTATGCCCACCCAACGGGCCGGCCCGGGTCGCCCGCTCTGAAACAGCGGCGGCAGGTAAGGCACAAAGATGGCAAATATTGCCAGCGCAGCCAGCGGTAGCCATTCCCTGATTCGAATAGACTGCGAAGGAGAAACCAGTTCGCGAACATACAGATAGAACATGGGCCCATAAAGCATAGGCATTCCCAGGATTTGAACCCACCGTGGGATTCCCTGCAGTGCTCCGGTCTGGCGCAATAGACTGTGGGCCATGGGATGCGCAAGCATGACGAGCCACAGAATGGCGAGTAAATCCAACTGGCGTCGCTTCTCTGAAGATGGCTTGATCAGCACCAGCAATGCCGAAAACCCAACGATTGTTAGTCCCATTATGGCTACAAAGTTCAGGCTGTGCATCCCGATGGGTGGGCCCATTGGCCCATGCGGTCCGCCCGGTCCGGCAAACGGTGGCATATCTATTCTCCTGCGCTAGTCCAGAACCAGCCGTACCAGGGTGGGGCCATCGAATCAACGAATCCCCATTGGTGGCCAACTCCGGTTAAAACATACTCCGGCCTAACCTTCGGTCAAGTAGGTTTGCAGTTCGACCTGGCGTCAGGTCGAAGACTAAAAGACATACTCGATTCGTTTGGCATCCAGTGGCTCCATAGCAGCAAAAATGCTACGCCCCGGCAAATATTGTCGCCCATTTTTCCATCGCACCAATTTGAGTAACCAATGCATCCGCAGCCGGCAGGTCCATCGGGCCTGGAGTTCAAGTTCGTCTTAGCTTACGTACATAGATCTTCTTTTTTACATGCGCCACGACTTTCTTGTCGGAATCCAGAATGTCCAATTCAAACTCTTCGGTGCTCTTTCGCTGTTCTTCCACGGTATTTTTGATCCGCTGCAGCTCTTCGTCGGACAATCGAAACTCGGCCACCACTGTTCCCTTCCCGGGTCGCAGAAATTCGATATTTGCTGCCTGATCCCATACCATGTACGATGGGCCCAATCGTTTCATTAGCATAAACATATAGAATGGATCGCACATAGCATAGAGCGCGCCGCCAAAGTGAACCCCTACGTAATTTGTGTTCCAGAAACGCTGCTTCATTTCCACAATAATGTGGTCGTACTCTTTGCTTAGCTTTTTCAGCCGTACTCCTGCGCCCAGGTAGGGCGGATAGAATGTCATGGTAAGCCGGATCCCAATCAACTTCTCCAGCCACCTCCATAAGAAATAGGGAATGAATCCTTCGGAATCGGGACGAGTCCTTTGTTTTCTATCAGTTGTCATGATCTTTCCTCGCAGGATAGGGCGCCAGGCCACCACGCACCAGAGCGCCCAGGATCGCAGCCAGCGGCTCGATGGAAGCCGGTGCGATGCTCTGTAGTTCTTTTTCCAGATTTCGATACACAACCAGACAACGCTTTGCCTGGGTTTTGCCTGCCGTAGTAAGTTCCAGAATGTTTGTTCGGCGATCCTCTTCACCGGAGCGTTTGAGGCAGAGCTTTCTGTGCACCAGACCCGCAACAACGCTGGTCATTGTGCCCGGATCCTTCTGCAATTCGCGCGATACCGCTCCCATATCCAGAGCGCCCTTTCTATATAGAAGTACGATCACCTCTGTCTGGGCTCGACTCAAATCGATATTTCTGCTACGAAGGGCACGACTCAAGTAGCGATCCAGGAGCTCACCCAGGCGAAGCCCATAGGCAAGTAATCCGGGTAATCTGGTTTTCTGTGCCACGAAGCCATTTATTTGGATCTCCAAGTATTGTCATCTCTTTTTAAGTCGCAAATGCTGGTAGCGCATTTGCGGTTACGGCGGTTACGGCGGTTACGGCGGTTACGGCGGTTACGGCGGTTACGGCGGTTACGGCGGTTACGGCGGT
>JAGRNC010000182.1 GCA_020440935.1 Leptospiraceae bacterium
AGAGCCAAAAAAATCGCGTAGATCCGATACATTGGAGTTGTTATGCCGAACTGGCCAACATAAGTCATTTCTTTTTGTCGTCGATTTGCGAAACGATAGTCGGAAAGGTCTGGTAGCTCAATTCCAGGATGGATTGTAGCAAAAAAGCGAAGGGGTTATTCCCTTCGCTTTTTCTCAGTAAAGCTTCGACTGGAAGCTTACAGCGATTGCTCCTGGAATTCTTGCATCATCATTCTTTGATTCCACTGAGCGTTTTCGCTTCCGATTTCGCGCACATCGCGGGTAAGAAGCATTTTCGCCTGGATTACTTCTCCATCTGCCTTGACGGAGGCGGCAGTCAGATCGCCCAGTTCCATAGAAGAAGCCTCTACTTCCACGAATTTGCCGTCTTTCAGGATGAACAAGGTATTGGGCCGATCGCGTAGCGCATAGAACGTGCGAGTACCTTCTTTTTTGTGCACATCGATGCGAAGGACGCTTCCTTCCGATTTCATTACTATCTTGCCCCCATCGGGCAGTTCATGGGCGCTGAACACAGGGCGACCTGTCCAGAATTCAATCACATTAAAGACAAAGAAGTCTAAGACTGCAGAAAAGGCATAAACTGGAACGGAAATGATAACCAACCAGAGCAAGCCACTCTTTACCACTTTGGTTGCCGTCGGAGATCCCACCTGAATAGAATCATGCGCCTTGTACACGGCACGAATGACAGGAAATTGGCCAAAACAGCGGGCCATAAATAGAGTGGGTAATGCCACCACTAATACGATGGCTGCTAATCGCCAGCGTAGTCTTTTCAGGGGATTGTTAGCAACTCTTGCGTTTCTTGTGATACTCATAGCCCCGATTCTGAAACAGGGGGGACATTTTAGCAAGATTAAATCAGCTCTTTCCACTTTTGCGGTTCATAGCCGGAAACCGCACCTACAGAGCTACGCACCACTGGAGTACGAAGCAATAATGGATGTTCCAGGAGTTTTTGTAACGGATTGTATTTCATGTACTGCAGTTGCAGCTTTTTGTACTCTTTGCTTTCTGGATCGATCAGCTCTTCCGCTGGGATCCATCGCATGACCGACTCCAGTTCCCCTTTGCTCATGGGTTTTTCTTCGATGTTTACGAAATGGTAAGCTACTCGACGCTCCTTGAAGAACATTTCTGCCTTACGCGAGTTCTTGCATTTTCTGGTTCCAAAAATCTGTAGAGCCATAGGCCATCTTTTGCCCCGGCAATTGCCGGCCCAATCGTTTTTACCATGGACCGACCACATTGCCCGGTTCTGCCATTTCCCGCGCCTGGCACGTCCGCTTTTCTGCGTTGACGGCCATCCGGCTGCCTGAATTTTTTAAGCAAATGCATCTCAATACGATTGTTGTGGAGGATGAGGCCCCGGCGCGGGAGCTATTGGTAGATTACGTCATTTCCAATGATCATTTGAACCTGGGAGCAGTGGCAAAGAATGGCCGCGAAGCATTGGAAAAACTAAACGAACACCAATACGATTTATGCTTTCTGGACATTAACCTGCCCTTTCTAACCGGGCTGCAAGTACTGGAACAGCTGGATTACACGCCGTACGTGATCTTTACGACAGTCTACAAAGAATACGCCTACGATGCATTCGAAGTAGGCGCTGTAGATTATCTTCTAAAGCCCATCAGCCGCGAGCGATTCGATATGGCCGTGGAAAGGGCCTATTCGCAAATCAGTTCCATTGCCACTTCCAACGTAACCGTAAGAACAGATGAAAACCCGGGCATTCTGCTGCAGCATAAAGGAGTGCATCATTTCGTTCGAATTCCGGATATAGTATATCTTACGGCCAATAACAAGAACACGGTAATCCATACCAGAAGCCAGGATCTGGAGGTGAATGCTCTAATAAAAGATCTGCATGGGCGATTACCACAGTCAACGTTCGTGCGAATTCATAAGAAATATGTCATCAATCTAAACTACCTGGATCGGATGGAAACCGAAGAAAACGGAAAATTTACGATCTTTCTGAAGAATGATGATGAAACAATCCTTCCGGCAGGAACTATGTATGTACGCCATTTGAGGGATCAAATGGGTATGTAACTTCCCTGGATCGACTGCAGGTTTTATCATCGCTCTTCGCGCAGAGCCTTTCCGCCAAAAGTCCCTGTAAAGTAACCGTTGCGCATTACAAATCGGCCGTTCACAATAAGTCCATCTACTCCCGAGGGCAATCGCAGAGGCTCATCGTAGGTGGCAAAACTGCCAATATTCTTCTGCGAGAGTATGCAGATGTCCGCCTTCCAACCTTCGCGTAGCATCCCGCGACGATGTAATCCCGCCACACTGGCAGGTAGCGCCGAACAGCGACGAATTCCCTCTTCAAAGGACAGTATCCCTTTTTCCAGAACATAGTGGGATAGGAACCGGGGAAATGTACCGTAATTGCGCGGATGCGGATGTCCCTTCATATTTGGATGCAATGCGGAGCCATCCGAGGCTACCGAAGCAAACGGATCTTTATAGATTCGCATCAAGTTTTCATCGCTCATGGCAAAGACCACCGTGGAAGAACTTCCCGTGGCGCAGATGTCGATCATCAATTCATAGGGAGGTCTTCCTAGGCTACGACTAATGGTGAGCAGGTCTTTTCCCGAATACTTCCTGTATTTTGAAGAATACACAACGCCCAGACGAATTCGATCAAAACCGCCAATTCCGCTCACCTTATCCAGCACCTGCTTTCGCAAGATTTCTCCGTTGCGACCGCGCAAAAGAGAGCTATTGATTCCCTTTTTCTGTGCCCATACCGGGAACATACTGTTCAATGCAGTGTGATAGGCCAGATACGGATATCGATCCATGGTCAATCGGAGGCCCGATTGGCGGGCTTGCTCAATCACTATAAATGCATTCTTAATCTGATCCCAGTTTCGCTGCCCCTGTAGCTTAAAATGGCTTATGTTTAAATCCACGTCGGCTTCGCGGGCAATTCGAATGGCTTCGATCATCGCGGCCAGCACATCATCGTCTTCGTTACGCATGTGGGTAGTATAGAGCCCCGCCCCTTTGCAAAGCTGAATCAACTCCTCTGTCGTTGATAGCGCATTGGGCAGATATTCCAACCCGCTGGAAACTCCGGCTGCCCCGTCGGCCAGGCCTTCGGCCAACATATCCCTGGCTTTTGCGATTTCTTTCTTCGTTAGCTCGCGCCGGTCATAGCCTGCCAGATTCTGACGCAAAGTTCCGGAGCCCACCATTGTCTTAACGTTGAGCGCGATGCCTTTGTCATCCAGGGCATCGTAGTAACCAGCAATTGTGGTCCAGTAAGGCACGCGACCATTGCTACTTTGAATCTGGGCATGCATGGCTTTTGCAAGGCCCGGCAAGAATGGCCCGGCGGATCGGCCATCCTGACCTACGATTTCAGTAGTCACTCCCTGGTAAATCTTGGAGAATGCGCGGGCATCTTTAAAGAGTACATAGTCGCTGTGCGAATGAAGATCTACAAAGCCGGGGCATACATGCAGTCCGCTGCAGTCATAAACAACGGCTCCATGCGCCTCGGAAAGATCGCCAATGGCAGAAATCTCATCATCCTGAATGCCCAGGTCCGCAGTAAAAGAAGGACCTCCCGATCCATCGACAATGATCCCATTGCGCAAGATCACATCGTATTGTCCGGAAAAATTGCGAATGGCATGCTGCAAGGATAGAAGCGAAGAGCATCGGCTGGCCGCCAGACCCGCGCCTGCAGCCACGGCGGATGCAAGAAAATTCCTTCTACTTATACTCTTCACAGAACCAGAGATTCAACCTTACCAATCCGGGCTATTAGTTTCCCTGTACGCTCAGTTCATGCACCAATCCAGGATCCGGATGATCGGGATTTGCCACTGCAAGCTTCAACGCATCGATGGACCAGCCCGATTGCAGCAGGGCGCGCAAAGTTGTGGATCCATTGCGCTTGGAAAGCCGCTGCCCCGATTCGGTGCGAAGCAATGGCACATGAAAAAACTGGGGCATCGAATGACCCAGCGCGCGATATAGAAGAATTTGCCGCGCAGTGGAAAGCAGCAGGTCCTGACCACGCACTACTTCGGTGATGGCCATATCTGCATCATCCACTACAACGGCCAGCTCATACGAAGGATAGCCGTCGGCGCTCCAGACGGCGAAGTCGCCAAAATCCTCTCCGGCCACAAATCGGCTCCGGCCCGCGCAACCATCTTCGAACTCGATGACTTCTCCATCGGGTACACGAAATCGAAAGGAGCACGTTGGCATCGCAAAGCTCCTGGATTCCCGACAGGGAACGCGCAAAGATACGGGAAAAATCGGTTCCCTGAAATCCTCGCCGGAAGCCCCGGCTTCCCGGATCGCCCCCGCCGCAACGAACTCTGAGCCCAACGACGATTCGGGGGAATTTGCTGTTGAAAGAGACCGTGATTCGGCGGCGCGCACCGATTCGATTTCTTTGCGACTAAACTGGCAGGGATAAATGACGTCCCTATCTCGCAGCCTTCGCCAGGCATCGTGGTAGATTCCACGTTTCATTCGATCGGTCTGGCGCAAACCGTCCGGGCCGTCATCCCAATCCAGAAATCGGGCCAGATCCTCAACGCAGGCTCGATCGTACTGCGGCCGGCATCGACGACGATCCAGATCCTCCATGCGATACAGTAAGGTGCCCGACTGGGATCGGCAGCGACGGTGCGCCACCAGGAATGTAGAGAGATGCCCGGGATGCAAAAAACCGGTGGGCGAAGGGGCCAGGCGGCCTCTATACTCCACCGCGCTTCCGATGCTTTTTGAAGTACTTTACCAGCGCCACGCGATTGCCCTTTTCATTGTAGCGTACAATGTCAAATGCCGACACAGTCATCATGATTCCACGACCATGCGCCATGTACTGAGCATTTAGTTCGCGTTCATCGGTCTGCAGCATCTTTCTATGATCGAACCCTTTCCCTTCATCGGTGATTCGAAAGGCTACTCGATCAGAATCGATGGCATACTCGATCTGGACTTTTCTTTTTTTGTAGCGCTCATCATTTCTACGTTGTTCAATCAGAGCAAGATAGCTTCCCTCTTCGAGAGCGGCGGTCTTTTCGTCGAATGTGATCTCCAGATTTCCATGCTCGATGGCATTGATGATGATCTCTCGAAGGCTTGTTCGCACAGTCATCTGCATATCGGAATCGGCAAATCGCGCCACCAGAGAACTAAGTCTTTGACTGAGAATTTCAGCATTCCGGACGTAGTTTTCGATGGCAAATTCCACACGCTCGCGGATTAGATACCGGGCCAGAACGTCTTCGGTCACAAGCGTGGAACGACCCAGAATTTCGCGACGGCCGTCTTCGTATTCCAGATACTGCAAGCGCACGGAAGCGTCCCGCGGTTCCATAACATGTTTTTGTTTGAATTCGGTCTGAAAGGAAATGCTGGTTCCCGGCTGGGTTAGCTCTTCCAGTTTCTCGAGAACAAAAATCTTGTTCAGCGAGTCTTTCCAATCGCGATTGTAAATGAGCTCCAGGAAATTCATTTCGAGCAGCTCTTCCGTGCTGTATTTCAGAGAACGCTGGAATGCCTTGTTTACCATGGTGAAATTCCAGGTTTCATCCAGAGTAAAAATAAAATCATCCGCCTCCTCTACGAGGGTGCGTAATCTTGTGCTCACCTGCTCCGCGTTATTGCGAGCAGCGCTCAGTTCGCGAACATTGCTATGCAAGGAAGCCGAGAGCTGATTGATTCGATCTCCCATACCCAGCGACAGAAGCATAACTTCCAGCGCCGATCCTATC
>JAGRNC010000183.1 GCA_020440935.1 Leptospiraceae bacterium
CAATGGCCTCCAGGCCCAGTACGTCGGCTTTGATGCGAAGATCCGCATCTTTGGTGACCAGGCGAACGCTAAGATTCGTGCGCTCCGAGATGAGCAGCGCGCATGCAAGTATATAGTTGTCCTTTGCAATATGATCCAACCCGGGCGGAATTTCGTAGTCCGGATCTTCCAGGATAAAAACGCGAAGGTCGGCGCCGTTATCCAGGCTGACGCCTTCGGTAAGTGGTCCTTTACTGCGCAAATCATCCAGGGTTCGAATGATTTCGCGCGCTGCCTTGCCGATAGCCGTAAGTTCGCGCTTAAAGGAGTCCAGCTCTTCGATTACGATTAAAGGAATGATTAGATGCGAATCGGGAAACTTAAGGTAAGCGGAGGGATCGATTAGAAATACGTTTGTATCTACTACGACGAATGGTTTGCCATCGGGCCGCTGCTCGCTACCATAATGGCCATGGCCGCCATTTTCCTTGCCATTGCGGGGCTTTTCAGATGTTCTTTTTCTCTTCTCGTTCTTTTTTGCGGCCATGTTCCGACCGATGGTGCACCGGTATCTTGTTTTGTAGAGGATTTTTTAGGTCCTCCGATACCCGGGGGTAGGCTACTTCCCTGCCGTCCTCGCCCCATTGATACCTGGCCGGCGAATGGATGGTCACCAGGTATAGGATCCAGAAGGCCACGCTGGCGGTGCTGCCCACAAAGAATGCAAAGATTGCGGTGCGGGCAAATGCAAGCCACCAGGGGCCATAGGCGATTACAAAACCGCTGGCGATATCCAGTCCCGCGGCGAAGTACACTACAACGCCCAACCATTCGGCGCCCGAACGGGCCGCGCCATCTGCCAGAAGCGAACGAAGCAGGTGCAGCAACAAAAATGCGAAAAGCCCGTAGGCCAGGCAGTGGCTCACCGCCGTCTTGAGTAGACCTTCGAAGGTGGCCGGATTGCGAAAATGGTCCTGGTTTTCTGGATATTTTGCAAGCATTGCATTGGAACCCTGGTAGTATTCCAGAGCCCCGGAGGGCCCGATGCCAATTTTCTGAACATACAGGATACTTCCGGTGATTAGCTGCAGAATGGTAAATAACGCAAATATTAGAACTGCGGGGCGAAAGAAGGAGTGGTCCTGGAGTCGGAAGTTCATGGTTGCCCTCGGTACAGATCCAGAAGTAGCCAGAGCAAAATAACTACCATCGCCGCATGCACGGTATAGAAAAGGCCGGTCACAGCAATGGCAAAGAGCGAACCCAGCGGCACGAGAAAGCGGCAAATAATATAGAGCAATATTCCCACGGCAAGGGCAATGAAAATGGCATTCTTTGCTGTTTTGCTACCCCGCACCTGGAAAAGTACGCTTCCTACGAATAGCAGGAACATTCCGAACAGAACCAGATCGATGTGCAAATCTTCGAGCAATAAAATGGCCTGATCGGCGAATCCCTGGCCGGTTAAATTCGCAGTGACTGTTTCTGGCGAGTGTCCGGTAGCATTCCATTCTCGGGCAAAATGCGCAGCCGTGAACAATAGAAAGAACACGATGGCTCCTGTGAGAATGGCCCTGGGACCCGATGGACTGCGAATGCTACCTGTGACCAGAAATCGCATGGTTCAGAACTTAAGCTTAAAGATTGCCAGTACCAGTCGTGCGGTGCTGGCAGTGCTGCGCGAAGTGAGAGAGGCCCCGCTGATAGCCGGTAAATCCTTGCCTGGCATGATCGCATCGCCGCCGCCTTTGCCTTTGAGCAAAGCCAGCCAACGATCCGGCGGTCGGTACTCGGATGGCTCAAAAAAGGAAATCAATCGTACATCTTTGATTTTTCCGGAAGGATCCACGGCTACAAAGAGAGTCTGCTCCTTTGTACGAACCACATGCGTGTAGAACGTGCCATAGCCCACGATCTTGCCGGCTTTTCGAGCAATGTAGAATGTGTAAAATCGACTGTTCACTTCCATCCCAACTTGCTCGGTAAGATCGCTTTGCTCCTTCTTGCTAAGATACACCGGCTGCTTGCTTATCTCGCTTCCTGGAAAAACGGCTTCCAGGGCCGCATCGGGCTTTTCATATACGCGTCCAATTAAAGGGATCGCTGCCAGAATCAGTGCCAGGCCGGCAAGCACCGGGGTATACCCATTAATTTTGATACTCAATCTCATTGCTTGGTTCATGAAACGACGCCCCCGTGCGCTGTAAAGCAGGTTCGGATACGTTTCACTTGGAAGCGGAAGCGCGACGATTTGTTCAACGCGCCCTGCGAAACGGGAAGAAGAACGATGATAGGCATCAAAATCAATGCTCCGATAGAAGGCTTTCCACCTCGGGATAGATTCCGCCAAATCCTCCGTTGCTCATGGCCAGTACCGCCACAGGCCGGGCATCGGAATGTCTGCGCAATTCCAGGCGCAACGCCTTTAGAACGCCAGCCGGATCTTTGCAGTATTCTGCCTGCGTGCGCTTCTTCAGTCCCTTTACAATTCCGGCCACGTCCAATCGATCCGCCGCAGCCACTTTGTTTCGATTAAATACATCGGGCAACAGCACCAGGTCAGCTCCCGCCAGGGAGTCCACGTATTCTCGGGCGAAAATGCTCCGATGGCTGGTGGCGCTTCTAGGTTCGTACAGAGCAATCAAATAGTGCTGCGGATATGCTTCGCGCACAGCTTCTATGGTTTTGCTAACCGCCGTCGGATGGTGGGCAAAATCTTCCATGAAAATCCAGGGCCCGCCAGGCTTCTGGCATCTTTGGCGCAATTGCTGACGGCGCAAGACTCCGGGAAACGATTCCAGACCGACCGCCAGTTCTTCTGGCGACAAACCGATGCGCCGGCCCACCAGACAGGCCGCGGTGGCATTCATGGAGTTATGGCTACCGATCAAGTTTGGTGCGCATTCAAAGGCCACGTCTTTTGCCCCATCGCCCATTCGCAGATCAAATTGAACCTTACGCCCTTTTCGCCTAAATCTGGAACGATGGCCGCCACTTCCGCCATAGTAGAAGATCTCGCTGAACGAATACTTGTTTGTTACCTCCAGAACGCCAGCATCGGCCCCGCAGGCGATCAGGCTCCCATTGGGAGGAATCCAGCGAAGAAGAATGCGAAAGGTTTTCTTGTACTGTTCGAAGTCGGCAAAGATATCTGCATGATCGTATTCTACAGAAGTAAGAATAAGATGGTGCGGTCGGTAGTGCAAAAACTTGGAGGCTTTATCGAAGAATGCAGTATCGTATTCGTCGCCTTCGATTACAAAATAAGGAGATCGTTTATCGGGAATGCGAAATCCTGCATGACCATCGGCGCGAACGCCACCCACAAATAATCCAGGCAACGGATTCTTTCCCGCCCTTCGCACACCATGTTTCTTGCTGGCTCCGCCGAGGTCTAAAGTTCTGCCTGCCTGGCGCAGTCCTTCGCCTATTAAGTAGTCCGTGAGAAACGTAGTGGTCGTTTTTCCATGGGTGCCCGCCACCACAATTGTCTGCTTACCTTTTAAGAAGAATTCTTCCAGCGCGGCCGCCATGCTTGTAATGGGAAGCGCCAGGCGAAGCGCCGCTTCCAGCTCCACATTCCCGCGCGAAATGGCATTTCCGACGATAATCAAATCCTTCCCTTTCACCGAATTCGCAGAGAAAGGGTTCGCATCGATTTTCCATTCTTTCAGCCGATCGGACATAGGCGGATAGAGGTCTTGATCAGATCCCGAAACGCGATGTCCGGATTGTTTGAGCATGGCCGCCAGGTTTCCCATGGCGGCGCCTCCGACGCCAATGAGATGAATCTTCATGAGTAGATTTCTCGAAAGATTCGAATGGTTTTCAGGAGATTGTAAAGGATGGTCATGGCAAGCAACGGGAGCATCAGCAGACCGGCGCTTAAGATATAGCTGGAAAGGGATGCAAGCACCGACTGATGACGCAACCGAGCCCAACCGATTACGCTTTGATACACGCAATAGAACCCAGTGAGAAAAAGCCCCAGATAACCCAGGCCCGGATGGAAGAAGAACAGAAAGGCGCTGGCCGATACGGGGATATGCAGATAGAGAGCAAGATTCTTGCCCGCCGGACGCATGGCGAAATAGTCCTTTCGCGCAGGATCAATTCCGCCCGCCAGGGAATACCGTTGCATCCGATCGAAAACGGCAGCCATGACCAGAAATGCCAGAATCAGAAGCGAAGGAAAACCCAGGATGGACTTCAAATGAAAAGAGTGCCCGCGAAGAATCCGGTAAGGGCTGATAAATAGAAATAGAGGCAATAAAATCAAAAAAGGAAGATGATAGAGGGCGAAGAACCGGAGGCTCTTGATCGACTGACGATCTAGAAACTGCGCGATGGCCGCGGCTGGATCGCTGAGAATAAGCCGCACATCGGCGGGTATACTACCAAACACCTGGCCAGCTTCCAGATGTCCGGGCCCTTTGTAAACTCTGGTTTTGGGCGGTTCGGTATGGAGTAATTTGGTACCGCCGGATCGCCTTCCAGGGGCGGTGGCCGAAAACAACCATCCAACGATTCACTGCGGAAGGATTGTTGCGCTCTTTCCGATTGCTCCGAAAACAGATATGGGTGAATGGAGAAGAGAATTCGGCCCGATAGCGGGTATGCGGGCCGATCTTTGAACCTCAGGATCTTGCTTTGTTCACAGCGTCCAGGGCTTTGTCGTAGTCCGGTTCCTGACCAATTTCTGGAACCAGTTCGGTGTAGACCACTTTATCGTTTTTGTCGACTACAAAGACCGCTCTTGCCGAAAGTCCCTGCAGCCCGCCCTCGGCAATGTGTGTACCATACGCACGGGAGAAGCTCATATCGCGGTATTGTGAGCCAACCACGACGCCATCCACGTTCTCGGAAATGCAGAATCGCTTCATTGCAAAAGGAAGATCGCCGGACACAATCACAGTGGCCACATCGGATTGGCCGGAAAGCTTTTCATTGAATTTCTTTGTCTCGGTGGCGCATACAGGGGTATCCAGACTCGGCACCGCCACCAGTACCTTTACTTTGCCGGAAAAATCTTTCAAGGAAGCCTCGGACATATCGTCTCTTACAACTTTGAAATCAGGGGCTTGAGCGCCCACCTCGGGCAGATTGCCCTCTAGTTTGATTGGGTTTCCTCGTAGAGTAACCGTAGCCATACTCACCTCTTT
The DNA here is from genome assembly GCA_020440935.1 of Leptospiraceae bacterium. Classification (GTDB taxonomy): domain Bacteria; phylum Spirochaetota; class Leptospiria; order Leptospirales; family Leptonemataceae; genus UBA3465. The sequence goes on from JAGRNC010000183.1 coordinate 5,142, forward strand.
AAAAATATTGTTGTCACAATTAGCTCAGGATTCAGAAAAAATCCAATCTTTTTATGCGATCCGGTTCCGCCGTTTGGATTCTGCGAATCCTATCCTACTTTTTGCTCGTTCTGGCGCTCATTCCGGTGCTCTGGCCGGTTGTACTCATTGCCGGACTGGCCCTGGCTGGCTGGGGATTCTGGCTGGCCAAGCGAAGGGCCGGTGAATGGCCATCCTTGCCCGATCTCTTCAAGGGTCGATTGTTCGAAAAGAGGATCGCCGGGCTGTTCCGCCGAAAATCAGGGGAATTGTCCTTTGGCGATGTCCCGGAAGATCCAGCGCTTCGTTCGGCCCGGCGAGCTACCTTTGCCATTCTCATCAATCTGGGTCTTTATTTAATTTTGATTTCCATATCCTGGCTTGGTTTTATTCTACCGCTGGACCGGGATCTGGATCCACTTAGAAAAGAAAGTCATGAGCCTGTGCCCCGTGCGGCAGATCCTCAGGAGAGCGTTCGATGAATATTGCCATTTTTACAGATACATTTCTTCCAAAGATTGATGGGGTTGCGATTTCGGTG
>JAGRNC010000184.1 GCA_020440935.1 Leptospiraceae bacterium
TAGATGCGGTAGTCGTTCCAGATGAAACCGGTGTCCGGATCCGTAGATGCCTGCCACTGCAGTAAGATCGTCCTCGTACCGATATCGTAGCTTGCTTGCAACTGGCCTGGAGCAGTGGGCCGATTAAAGCCAGCAATCAAATAGGGAGCAATCAAGTAGTAAGATCCATTCACCGGATTGGGCGAATCGCAGCCAATGGCGAAGATAAGCAGCAGAATGGCCACCCAGCGTTCCAGAAGAAAGCTACGCTCCTTGCTTTTCGATGCTTTTCGCCCGGCTTCAACCTTCATCTGGACCCGATCCGCGAAAGTAGATTGCGCAGGTTTTCTTCGATTTCCGGATCGGAACAATTCCTGGAAGCCTCCCAGAGCAACTCCATGGCCTTCTTTGAGTTGCCGAGCATCAATTCCAGCAAACCTGCATTGTTCTGTCGATAGCATTCCAGGTCCTCTCCAGAGCGGAAATACTGAAGCGATGCATTGTACTGGCCTCGCAGCGCCTGATCTATTGCGGCTTTCCATTCGACTTCGGCGCTCGACGGGGTAAGAAAATACAGAGGTTGATTGCATTGAGGGCAGGGTGCCCCGTACGAGATGGCAAAACCGGTTTTTTCCACCCCGCAGAATGCCAGCATCAATATGGGAAGAATCAGCGAAATACGACAAAATCCCGGTGTCCGGCTCGCTACGTTCCAGGCTCCTTTCGACCGCTTTCGCCGTCGTTTGTCAGGAATACTGTATACCAGTATCCAGTATTTGTGGAATCGTTTCAGGAAACCGCAATTTTTCGCAGGGTTGGTTGCCGATCCCCTCCCATTTTTGTAAAATAAGGATTGTGCAATCATAAGGCATTCGGGAACTGGTGGGACATGGCGCGATTCGGAACAATCATAGTATTGATTACAGGTATGGTCTTTCTTGGGCAATGCAAGAAAGATTCCAATACAACCACGGAAGAATTGGCCCAGTATCTGGTTCTATGCCCGTCCGGCATCGATTCTTGCTACAATGACTGCGCCACAGCCACTGGCTACCCCGGTAGCGATGGGGCTACCTACCGCCAATTCACTACCTGCACGGCAACGTGTGACTCAAAGTGTAGTACCTCGGCCTTGCTGTTCTCGCTATAGCTTTTATCTGCCGGCCTCAGTATTCCGTCTGTAACTCGCTGATCCGAGCGTTCACGTCCGCCAAATCGTAGTATATATCCGGCAGCTGTTTCTGGTATAGCTCATCGGGCTCCAGTGCAATTCCCTGGAATCGAATCAATCCCTGCATCAGCCGACTGTCCAGAAGAGCTTTTTCTTCCTTCGAAATTGGCAGCCGCTCAATCTCATGCCGAGCTCGGATGGCGAACATCCGAACTTCAATGTACGTTCTCTGTCTATGAAGCGTTGGAATTCGAAAGAAGATATTCTCTTTCTGCCGAAGTACCAGAAATTCCACTAGATTACGATTGGATTGCTGCACATTGTACTGACTTTCCTTGCTGTATTCGTGATTCCTGGATATCCAGAAGTAGCATGGTAGTACGGTGAGTAATAGGGTCCGTCGAAGCCACAGAAACGGAAACGGTTCATCGCGCACAAAAATGCGCAAGTAAAGGAAAATGTGCAATGGAGCCTGATAGAAGGAAAACAGATCCCAGTCCGCTGGAAAACCGATCACCGGATTCCATATAAAGGAATGGCCCAGAAAGCAGAGAAATACCGCCAGTGAAAATGCTTCGGATGGATAGCTGATCGCGTAGGCCTGGAGGCTTTTCCAGCGTTCGCGCAAGAAGGCCTTGAACCATCCATTCTTTCTTTCCCGGGTAGGCATGGCACGAATTCGGGCGATAACTATAGAGCAGGATGGCAAAAGCGCTCCACCCAGGCCAATGGCTGCTGGCGCGCAGAGTACCAGTATATTCAGGCCTTGCAAGAAATGCGTGGTAGAGATTAATTTGCGAATTGGATAGAGCGCCGGGCGAAAGGCGAAGCTTTCATGAAGTTCAATGGGATTTGAAATGATGAAGAAGAAATAGATCCAGACCAATCCCAGAATGAGCAAGCCAACGGAGCCCGCCCGCAATGCCATGGAAGCGGCCAGGCGCCATCGCACGGAGAGGTAGTTGCCTTCTTTTCTTGAGGCGAGCACCAGAACCAGTAAGACCAGGGCTGGAAAAGCAAATACCAGCACCATATGATGTGCTGCGCCAAGAGCGGCAAAAAATGCGGGCCATTCCGGATACACAGGCCGGCTTGCTTTCCAGCGCTCCAGCTGTACAACGCCGCTGACCACCGTCAAAAACAGAAAAAACGAGGCAAGGCTGTAGTTTTCGACATATCCCGCGTACAACTGCAATGCAGGCACAAAGAATAGAAGCGCGAAAGCGGCCACTCTTCGCACAGGTTTGAGCCGCGATGTAATCAAAAATACAGCAGTCCCATGCAGCGCGCCCGCCAGGCAACTAATGATTCCAATCGCATCCTCGGCGGGCATGGCCGCCGTTTGATTGAGCCACAGATAGAGCCGAGAGCGCCAGAATAGCGCCAGGATTTCATCAAAGGTTCCCAGATACCCGAATTGAATACTGTGGGCCGGAATATGTTCCAGTAAGAGCAAGCTGTCGCCCAGACCATGAGGTGGCGGCAAAAAGACTCGCATGCGTACCATCCACAATGCCATAAAAAGGATGGGCGCAAGAATCGGCGCAACGATCAAGCTCTGGAGAGTGGGGCGGGTAAAGGGAAAGCGATCGGGATAGGGGCTCCGCGACCAGGATTCAATCTTTTGCACCCAGGGGTGATTGCGAACTATCGGCTCCAGGGGTAAAGCCAGCGGTAGCAGAATCAAAATGATAGCGGCATGCCCATGGAAAGGCAGCAGTCCAAATCCAAGATCTCCCGGCGCAAAAAGGGAAGCCGATGCCAGAATGAGTAAGAAAAAAACGGGAATCATTCGCCAATAATCTCGGGTTCGATGGGAGCGTTATGCTCCAGAAATCGAAGCCGCTTCTCATTCCAATCCTTCTCAAATCCCATCATGATCTTCCGCGCTGGCCAGTCTTCCAGCAAAGCTCGCATACGCCGATTCTGTTCGGCCAGGGATTCCACGGTTTTGCGGCTGATTCGGCCTGTTGTTTTAGTTCCCATCAATTCTCCGCCATTGCATGAACCTGGGCCGATATCCGAGTCGGCTCTGCACCCTCTCGAAATAGGTCTCCGGTATACCCTCCGGGCGCACCAGACTGTATCCGGGGGCGTTCATGTTGCTGCTCCAAAGATCGGGAGATTTGCGAAATCTCTGCAGGATTCGTCGGCTGTATGGCCCGTGGTCGGTGGCAATATGCAGGAATGCTCCTGGCCTGGTCAGCGAATGAGCGATTTTAGGAAATGCATCCTGTATCAGTCTATGCTTCCAGTGTCGTTTCTTGGGCCAGGGATCGGGAAAGTTTACAATGATTCCATCAAAGCTCTGGGCTGGCAGTAGTTCCTCTAAAAACCATTCAAAGTTCACCGGAAGAATACGAAGGTTGCTGAGTTCAAATCGATCTATTTTCTTGAGTGTAGCGTGGATACGATCCGGCTTGATCTCCATGGCTACATAGGAATCAGAAAAAGTGCGGCACCAGGCGATGGCAAACTCGCCCCATCCGCTGCCCAATTCGAGGATTCGACGGCGCTCGGGGAATGCAAAAAGTTCTTCCGCCGAAAGTGGGCCGTATTCTTTCCATTGGATAATGGCCGGATGGTCCGAATAGGATCTGGTTCGGGAGGCAATTCCAAACAGCTTTGAACGCAATGAGGGGGCCAATTCTGACATAATGGATCCTTTTTTCCGCTGATTGGGAGGCCAGGAGGCCGAAAATAATAGAGTACGCTTTTGCGGCTACAGGATAAATGCTCAATGAGGATGCATCGGTGCAAATAAAATATTGGGGCGTGCGTGGCTCCCTGCCATCTCCGCTGGACCCGCGGGACTACCGAAGTCGCATTCAGGAAGTACTGAAGCGATCGAAATCGGCCTGGAAGGAAAACCCGGATCTAAGCGAAGAAGCAATGTTCGATTCGCTGCCTCCGTACCTTGCCGGTGTAGTGGGCGGCGATACGACGTGCGTCGAGCTCCGCTCGGGAGAGGAGCAGCTGATCTTTGATCTGGGTACCGGGGCCCGCCGGCTGGGTTACGATATGCTGGCCCGCGGCCACAAAGGCGACCTTCATGTATTAATGACCCACACGCACTGGGATCACATCCAGGGTTGGCCCTTTTTTGCGCCTGGATTTATTCCTGGAAACCACGTGCATTTCCATTCCTGCATACCCGATTGTGAGCAGCGCTTTACCCGGCAGCAGGAGTTTGAGTATTTTCCGCTGGCCTTCAAAGATATGCAGGCGGAGCGCACCTTTCATACCTACGACCAGGGCGATTCCTTCGACATTGGTTCATTTAAAGTGAAGACCGAGGCTCTGATCCATCCAGGAGGAAGTACTTCTTATCGAGTGGATCAAGGGAAGAAGACTTTCATTTTTGCCACAGACACCGAATTCTATGGACCCGAGCTAAAAGCTCTGATTAAGAAAAAGAAGCCTTTCTTCAAAGGGGCCGACTTACTGGTTATGGATGCGCAATACTCGCTGAAAGAATCGGAGCAAAAGATCGGCTGGGGTCATACCGCCATGGTTATTGCCGTGGATTGCGCCATCGAATGGGGAGTGAAGAAGCTTGCTCTGACGCACCACGAACCGGCCCACGACGATGCGTCTACTTACAGATTATTTGAAGAAGCGCTGGAGCATAATCGTCAGTACGGAGATGCACTGGAAATAACGCTGGCCCGACAGGGCGAAGTAATGGATATCTAGGTGTCTACTGCCAGAAAGCCGCCGCGAGGGCGCATGGCCAGGTGGCCGTCGACCAGGCCGGCTGCGAACCAAGCTAAAGCGCGGAGCCGCTGGCGCGAAAACTCATCGATGCTGTTTGTGGATTAGAAAGTTCCCTGCGGCTCTTCTACTTTCTCAAAGGAACCTTCTGGCTGCAGTAGATCGTCCCGGCCCTCCAGGTTTTCCTCTTTCTTCTTTTCTTCTAATTTCTTTTTTTCTTCCAGGCTTTTGGTAACTTCTTTTTCGAAGGTGACCTTAAAGTATCTGGGCTCTCCCAGAAGCTTCCATTCTCGATAATAGGCCCGGCTTCCCGTGCGCGCAACGTTGGAGTATTCGTCAAATGGGCGCCCACCAGAAGTAACAAAGGAATTGTACCGATCGTGGTAGGTTCGGCTTTTGTTTAGAAGTTCGATTTCTTTCTTGATTGAATCTCTATAGTAGTCGGCATTCTTCTTTAGCTGAAATCGAAAAGGACCTTTTTCGTAGTTCTTGTACCGATTGATGATTTCCTCGAGCACCGATTCATTGTCCTGACGAATTTCGCGAAAGGGCATCCGATCAATCCAGGGACAGGCTCCTCTTTCTTCGGTCAGACATTCTTCCACCAGCAACGGATCAACTATGCTAAGCTCGACGTAGACGGAGATATATTCTCCTTCGGCAGGTACACGATTCAGTAGAATCGACTGGGGAATCTTGTCATTTTCATCGAAGCTTCGCAGGCTGTAGCTTCGCTGTACAGTCTCTTTGTCGGGTTTTGCGTCGTCAAAGGGCACGGTGGCGTCTTCGCCGGT
>JAGRNC010000185.1 GCA_020440935.1 Leptospiraceae bacterium
CAAACTCGCTAAGTCGCGAAGGAGTAATCGGAAGAGATGCATTTCAGACTACGTTTTCTCTGACCATCGTTCTGGGAATGTTTGCCATCATCATCATCTTCCTCAATAACACGCGCGATCGCACCACATTTCTGGCCAAGCTGATCGGTATCAGTCTCGTAACCATCCTTCTGGTAATGCAGGCCCTGAGTTTCTTTGTTCTGGGCGAGCGAACCCGCGCCTACGACGAACTTAGAGTCCAGGAGGCCAGGGCGGTGCGTAACCACGAAGCCGGCGATACAACGGTAGCCCCGCTATTTTTGCGCCAATCCGATGGAACCGTGCAATTCTTCGCGGCCGGCCAGGAATTCAGGGAAAGCGCTCTGCCCGATTATCCTTCGGCCGGAAAAGAGAATCTCCCCAGGCAAAGCAAGTCGGACTTACAGCACGGGCGCTTTCAGAAAGCCACCCGAGATGGCAAATCATTGAACTACATTAGCTACCGAATTCAAGATGCGAATGCGGACTACGAAGTGGCCTTTCCCTACCTATCGTACCGAACCTATGTGCACGATGGAGCCTCTACGCTGGCCATTCTCCTGATAATGGTAATGGTTGTGCTTGTGGCGGGCTTTCCGCTTTTTTTCAGAGGCGCCTTAATCAATCCGCTCATGGAACTACTGGGGGCGGTGAAGCGAGTGGATGAGGGAGATCTGCAGGCCAACGTTCGGGTTCGTGTGGAGGATGAGATCGGCCAACTTGGTCATTATTTTAACGGTATGGTGGTTTCCATACGCGATGCCCAATCCAAGCTAAAGGAATATGCGGACCGGCTGGAAGAAAAAGTCCAGGAACGAACGGCAGAATTACAGAAGACTCTTACCAGGGTGCAGGAGCTAAAGAATCAGCAGGATGGAGACTATTTTCTAACATCACTGCTACTTCGCCCGCTGCAGGCGAATCGTGCAAAAAGCGAGACAGTAAATGTGGACTTCTTTATTCGTCAGAAGAAGAGCTTTACCTTTCGAAAATGGGAAGATGAAATCGGGGGTGACCTCTGCATGGCGGAATCCATTAAGCTGCGCGGCCGTCCATTTACTCTCTTTCTGAACGCAGATGCAATGGGCAAATCGATGCAGGGGGCAGGAGGCGCTCTGGTGCTTGGCGCGGTGCTCGAAGCTATTGTGGATCGAACCATGCTTTCCGGAGATGCTTCGTCCCATCATCCTGAGCGATGGCTAAAGAATGCATTCATCGAGCTGCACAAGGTATTTGAGACATTTGACGGCAGCATGCTCATCTCCATGGTATTTGGCCTCGTGGACGACAATACCGGTCTGGTGTATATGATCAACGCCGAGCATCCATGGTCGGTACTGTACAAAGGAGAAAAAGCAGACTTCGTAGAAACCGACCTGGACTTTAGGAAGCTCGGCACTCTGGGAGTCGAAGGAAGTATCTTTGTAAAAACGCTCCAACTGGAGCCTGGCGATGTTCTGATTGCAGGATCCGACGGACGCGACGATGTGCGGGTGCAGCGCGATAATGGAGACCTGTTCATTCAGGACGACGAGAATGAATTCCTGCAGCACGTGGAGGCCGGCAAGGGAGTCCTAAACGCCATCGTCGAATCGATTGAGAGTCGTGGGCAACTAACCGATGACCTTTCTTTACTTCGAATCGGATACCGAGAGGATTTGAAGCATGGCACAGATTCGGCAGGACGCGATTTTCGACAGCTTAGCGAACAGGCGCGCGCCGCTTTCAAGGCTGGTGAATTCCAGAAGGCCATTAACATGCTGGAGGACGCAGACATCGCGGATTCGCGCGAAGCGCCATTGGTCCGATTGCTGGCCCAGTGCTATCTTCGAATCAAGGACTATTCGCGGGCAGTCACAGTAGCGGAAGATTACTGCTTTCTTCGCCCTGCCGATACCGAGATGCTATATGCGGTGTCCTATGCCGCCGGTCGATCGGGGCAACTGGACAAGGCGGCCGATTACGGCGAACGGATTCGGCTACGCGAACCGCATAATACACGATATCTTCTGAATCTTGCACGCATATACGCAGGAAAGGGCAACCTGGACCGCGCCCAGGGGTTCCTGGATCGAGTTCTGGAGTCGGAACCGGACAACGACAAGGCTCTAAAGCTGGCAGAGCAGTTAAAGGGGGCGGCACCCTAGCTGATTACCGATGCCAGGGAAACCTTCGTAGCAAAAAGGCGATGCCAGATAAACGGCATCGCCCCTTTTTTTTAGCCGGCGGCCGATTGGGGCCGGAGGACCGCGGCGACCGCGCCATGGGCCGCCGATCGGTACATTGCGCAGATCAGTTACAGTAGGAATCGCTATTTCTAAGGATAGCCTTGCAGCCGCTCGTATTGCAATAAGAGTCGCTATTGCGCAAGAAAGCCTTACAATCGCCGGTGTCGCAGTAGGAATCGCTATTTCGCAACACTGCTTTGCAATCGTCTGTGCGGCAATACGAATCGCTGCCCCGAAGAATGGCTTTGCAGTCATCGGTATCGCAGTAGGAATCACTGTTTCGCAGGATTGCCTTGCAATCGCCAGTTTCGCAATACGAATCGCTGTTTCGAATCAAAGCCTTGCAATCTCCGGATGACCAGGTTCGATAGCCGAGCTTTGTTTTGCTAATATTGGACGGGAGCGCCAAAAGGGCGGTTGCAACAATTGACATTGCAATAGTCAGGATCATCAGAAAACGAAGATCCTTATTGGGACGGGGAAAGTCCATGTTCTACCTCTGTGTGTTTCAGTAGGAAGCCGCCGGTTTTCTTGGGAGGGCCGCTTCCATTTTGATAAGACGGCGGAAACTGGAATTTGCATCTTTTTTCGGGCTGTTGCCGTTTCGCCCGGGATATTGTACAGAAATAATAAGGGAGTCTGATCCCGCCTTTTCCCGACCGCACCTCGGTACGGAGTCATGACTATCTTTTTCGAATTGGTCTATGCTCGACTTTCGCACCATCCCGGAAGATCTCAACTTTAGAACTATCAAAGGCATAGTGATCTTTCAGCTGGGGTACCGAGGTAAGCGGATTCGGGTAGCTCCATACCAGATTCTCCACCGCTTCCGGCTTGCTCAGGTTCCAGTAAGCGGCCTTTCCTTTAATCGGACAGGATGTTTCCCGATCGCTTTTTTCCATTTGATCAAATCGAAGGGAGGATTGCGGAAAGTAAAGTACCGGCGGGAATTCATAGGAAGGATGATACTCTTGCAGTTCCTGCACCGACTCCGATTTCGCTAGAATAGTCCCTTTGAATTCCACGCGAAAATCTCCGCTGCGTTCTCGAATCTCTGCGTAATGTTCTTCTGCCATATCCCTGATTCGGCATTCTCTGTGACGAGTTACAGTAGCTCCGTTTCATGCGTTGCGCAATCGAGCGGATTGTCCCTAGATCAACCAGTCAAAGACAACGTAGATTCCATAGAAGATCCAGCCTATGGGGCCGCGTGGCTCTTCCCATTCCATGTCCAGTTGTAGCGTTGCAAGAGAGACTTGATTCTTGAGCATCCGCATTTTTGCCTCCAGGCTTTCCAGATCAGAACTAACTCGGGAAAGCTCGGATTCTACTTTGAGTACAGTCTCTACATCGTTGGCGCGAGTCAGGAGTCCCTGTAATCGGGTCTGTAGGCTGCGCAGATTCTTTAGACGGACTTCTGTATCTGTGTATGTTTCGGTGACGTCGCGGACGCTAATTCGCGTTGTGGCAATCTCTTTGCCCTGACCCAGCTGAGACATTACCTCTTCCAGAGCGGAATCGGGAACACGCAGGATAATCTGCCCCTCCTGCTTTCCGATGCTCTCGCTGGCGATATAGCCATCGAACTGCTTCACCAGACCGTGGGCCTGCTTAATTGTGTTTAAATACTGCTCTTCGTCTTCCAGTATAAGTTGCAGCATTCCTGTTCGGATTAGCTTTCGCTGCGCCAATTCCTGCCTGGGGGGACTGTATCCAGAATCAGAAACTCCGCTGGCTTCCATAGAAGCTTCCTGTGGATCCAATCGATCCACTCTGTAATTGTAGGAATTCCGACGAGAGTCTGACTGACAATGAACGAACGTCAAAGCCAGAAGAATCGGCAGTGCAGTGAAGAGGCGCATTCCATTCGGACGGATGCGCCCTTAACGTGGTTCAGATTTCTAATCAGGCCGCCGTCGCTCTGGAGCGATGAAACAGGATCATATCCAGCGGAACAGGATTACCGGTCAGTCGGCGAATCATGCTGGAAACCTGACCACGGTGAAATGTGCCATGATTTACCACATGCATTACGATTTGCCACAAGGGCTGCTCGAACGACTCTCCGCGAGTAGTCTGGTAGGAAATGACCTTGCCAGGGTGCGCCTGGATTTCGGATCGCAGGCGAGCGAAATGCCCATTTCGCGAAGCGTCCCAGTGTTCGTATAGGGCCATGGGGTTGCCAAAATCGGGGACGCTCAGGCTTGCATCGGGGCTGTCCCCTTTGACGCGCCGCATCCATACTTCTTCAGCCCACAGTAGATGTTTTAGTTTGCCTACCAGGTTGCCGACCCCATCGCCCAGGTCGCGGTGAAACTGCTCTTCATTCAGGTTCAGTGCATGACCCTTCACTTGTTCGTGCGCCCATGCATCATAGTCCAATAATGTTTCTGTCATAGTCTTCTTCCGTAATACGGTACTGCTCAAAATATCGATCTGGATTGGACTGTCTGCACTATTTTTAGAGGCCCTTTTTGTCCAAACTACCTGGCTTTTGATGGGTTATGTGCGAATGCGAAAATGCCCGCATTCGAGATTCAACGATGGCTAATGGGAAAGGGAAGGGGGAACTGAGATTCTTCGCCGAGAATTCGAAGGTGTCGTTCTTGCTGGTATATGGCATATACATCGCCCAGGCAGGCGCCGCACTGGCTACCCGCTCCGGTTTTTCGCAGGACCGATTCAAAAGACGGTACTCTGGAACTACCAAAAACGGCCGAGTGGATCTCGGCGGTTTGTACCCGGCAGCAATTGCAGCCGGGCATGGTAGAATGCTGCGCCATTTGAAAAAGCTAATCGATTATAGCAAACCCAGCAAGGATTCTGTGTATTGCTTTCGCCTTTTTTCGGCTTCTTCGGGAGTCTCAATCTTGCGCTCTTCATCGGGCTTAACACGGAAGATTGGCTGACCTTTCTTAACGACCACTCCATCATCGGGCACCAGGCGTTCTTCGATTGTTCCGGCGAACTCGGCCATGACTTTGTTGAACATTTTCATCACTTCGATGATGTACAACGGTTCCCCTGCATTAAAATGTGCGCCCGGTTCAACGTACGGGTCGCTGGTAGGAGTTTCGCGGCTATAGAACATTCCGCCGCTGGCGGCCACAATCAGATCCGCGCTTGCGACGGGCGGTGGAGCCAGGTTTCGAATCGAGGTCTTCTGATAGTCCGGATCGGAGTATTTTTCTGGAAATACCAGCTTGAGGTTTTCGTCGTAGCTGAAGTCCATGCAACCAGCTTTCTTTCCCAGCAGGAAAGGCACCGCCAGAAGCTCCATGCCCACCTGCCAGGCGGTATGCGCCGATTGGCATTGCTGCGCCAGATCTGAATCCAACCCTTTCAGTAGACTTCCGTCCCGAATTCCGCGGTCAAGAGCGCCAAAATCC
>JAGRNC010000186.1 GCA_020440935.1 Leptospiraceae bacterium
GGTTCGGTTCCGATCAGTACTTCATCACTAACCAGCGGTAGACTATATTTAGCAAACATTGGAAAGTTCCAACGGGTGGCCAGGAGCTCCGCGCGCCTATCCTGGATGGTGGCGGAATTCATATGCGAACGATTGTACCATACACTCTCCGATTTGATCTATGTTCAATGCCGAAGTATTCGAGATCGCCTGGCCCTCCATCTTCGAGAAATGGCGCTGCAACTGGGACGCGCCACGAATATTCATCTTCCGATCTCGCAACAGGTACTTGCCGATGGCATTGGCACTTCCCGCGAAGTGGTGGCACGTGCACTGCGCGAGATGCGCGATGAAGGGTGGCTGGAAACGGGACGCGAAGGCATCATGATTGCCGATATTCATCGCCTACCCGTTGGAGAACTTCCCATTTCGGCTCGCTACCCTGAGCCCGGCTCACAGAAGTCCTGATTATAACGAAAGTGCAGCAGCCATAGAAATCTAAAGCTCAAATGTCAGCAGGCATATAGAACAGCGGCCGTCGGCCTTCCTGAGGATCCGTACCAAATGTTACATCCGGCCGTAGCATCTGTTCTTTTCCGATTTCCCGGATCGTGGTATTCTATTCCTTACCCTGGAGGAAAGAAAATGAATAAACCTGGATACACTCACGGCCGGCCATCGATAGCGCTGGCGCTAGCTCTCATTCTGAGTCTTTTTGGCCTTTCTCGTTGTTACTCGCCAGGCCGATCGCCGGCCTCGATGCCGCAGCAACCCGATCAAGTGCACTGGAATGAAGTCCTACAGCGCCCCCCGGTAATTCGCTGGCGAATTCTCCAGACGGGCACCGTGCATGTTCCGCTGTCGGGCATGATGAACCTGGAAGATCCTAAAATGGCCGGCATGGAAGACAAACCCATTGATGTGCTTGTGATGGCGCATCTACTGCAAAGAAAGGACGGCGCTTTTTTAATCGATACCGGACTGGATGATTCATTCAGCCCCGGTCACAAAGCCAGGATGTGGGGGCCGCTGCTTCGCACTTATGTGCTGGACTGGCAACAGAACCCGGGCCAGGACCTGGGAAGCCAGTTGCAAAGACTGCAAATAACGCCAGAGGCTGTATTCTTTACTCATTTGCATAGCGATCATACCGCCGGCGTTCCGGCGCTTTCCGAAGATACCGAATTCTACGTCGGCAAAGGCGATACATTCTACAACCTGCCCTTTATCTACAGGGTAACGCACCTGGACGGTGTGCAAACATTGCACGAGATCGATTGCGCCCACGCCACCCGGGCGCCGATCCTGGGGTCAGTCATCGACATTTTTGGCGACGGATCACTCTGGGCCATTTGCACTCCTGGCCATTCCGCAGGCCACCTTTCCTACCTGGCGATTACCACCGACGGGCCCGTCCTTTTCACAGGGGATGCAAGCCACACAAGAAAAGGATTCGAAATGGGTATTGAACCTGGATGGGTGGACGATCGCGAAGAAGCGAAAAGAAGCCTGGAAAAACTAAGGAAGTTTGCCGCTACCTACCCCCAGGTTCGGGTCGTGTACGGCCATGAATTGTAGCCGAAAGGCTGTTCTTAGCGGAGTATGGATGTGCGGCCTATTCGGGCCGCATCAATGGAAACAGGATTGTATCGCGGATGGAACGCGAATTGGTAAGCAACATTACCAGACGGTCGATGCCAATGCCCATACCTCCAGCCGGAGGCATTCCGTATTCCAGGGCACGAATGTAATCCAGGTCCATGTATCCCGCCTCTTCGTCGCCTGCTTCGCGCATCTCTACCTGCTTCTGGAATCGTTCCCTCTGGTCCAGTGGGTCGTTCAGCTCGGAAAATGCATTTCCCAGTTCGCGCCCGGTAATGTAAGGCTCAAAGCGGTCCACCACAGCGGGATTTTCCGGATTTGCTTTTGCCAGCGGCGATAGCTCCCTGGGGAACTCGGTAATAAACACTGGTTGAATCAGATTTGCTTCTACCTTTTCATCAAAGAGACATTCGGCCACTTTCCAAACGCTATCGCATGCCTGCAGATCCTTATCGGAAACGCCAGCCGACTTTGCCTTGGCCTTTAGATCGTTCAAATCGGAATCGGCGCGAACACGGATCCCCGAATGCTGCTCGATTGCATCCACGTAGGCAATCCGAGGCCAGGGAGGAGTCAGGTCAATTTCCAGGTCACCGTAGGGGATCTTTAGCTTTCCGTGGACTTCCTGGGTTACGCCTGTGATGAGCGCTTCGCAAAGTTCGAGCATTGATTGCATAGAACCGTACGATTCGTAGACCTCGAGCATCGTGAATTCAGGGTTATGCTTGTACGAAATCCCTTCGTTTCTAAAGTTTCGATTGATTTCAAAGACCCGCGGAATTCCGCCCACAAGCAAGCGCTTTAGATATAGTTCGGGAGCGATGCGCAGAAATAGCTCCATATCCAGCGCATTGTGGTGGGTAACGAAAGGCCGGGCCGATGCCCCGCCAGGAATAACATGCATCATCGGAGTTTCCACTTCTAGAAACTGCCGTTGCTCCAGAAAGTTGCGAATCCAGGAAATGATCCGGCTGCGAATACGAAAGGTCTCCCGCACTTCAGGATTTACAATTAGATCAACATAGCGCTGCCGATAACGCTGCTCTTTGTCGGCAAAGGCATCGTACACTTTGCCATCGGCTTCTTTGACCACCGGTAGCGGACGAAGGCACTTGGATACCAGCTCTAATTCCGTGACATGGAGGGTACGTTCGCCCATTTTGGTTACGAAAGGGTAGCCAGCGACTCCGACGATGTCCCCCAGATCCAGGGATTTGAAGACATCAAAATTAATGCCAGGTTCATCCTTGCGCCCGTAGATTTGAATTCTTCCAGACTCATCTACCAGATCCATGAATCCGGCTTTGCCCATCATTCGCTTGGAACGAATTCTTCCGCCAAGCTTAAAGACGGGCTGGCTTTCCAGATCCTTTTCGGGAAGGGCATGGACATCCGACGCTTTTGCCTCGGGCCTGAAATGCTTCTGGTAGGGATCATAGCCGTTGGCTCTTAACTTTTCGAGCTTTTCCAGTCGTGTTTCATACAGATCGCCAGCTTCGCTCTCGGATGGAGGAGCGGGCGAATTTTGGGCGGGGGCCTTACTGGAGTTATCCTTCTTCTGGTTCTTACCTTTTGCGCTGGAATCTGACACGGTTGCCTCCCTGTCCGAGCAAGAACTGACAGGGGCGAGCGTCGTAAACTGAAAAAAGACCACTCCCTGCCCAAGTCCTGGCCTCCGCCCCTGGTAAGGGATTCATTACCCTCCGGGAATGCGGGTTGACATGACGGGTGCTATAGAAATCATAACTAATATGGGCCTATTCTCTCGGTTGCAGGACTCCCTGGATCGCAATGTGCGCCAGCCGGGCCAGGAAAGGCTAACAATCATGGTCATTCCTCATGGCCAGGAAAAGATTTTCTCCCTTCAATTGAACTGGCTCATGATCGCCTTTCTCAGCGGCATTCTCATGCTTGCTGTGGGGCTTTCGGTGTACGGACTTTACCTCCACCATTCCAGACAGCGTGAAATTCAGCGGCTGAAGGATATGTATGGTCTGAATTACACCGCCACGCTGAAGATCCAGGAGCAAACGCGCGGTCTTAGAGATTTGCAGGAGCAGGTCTCCACGAATCTGGAGAAGATTGCAGTTACTCTTGGAAGCGAACCCGAAGATATGGAAAGCCTGGTGGGTCTGTCGGACGCGCGCAGTCGTGCTTCGGGTGCTTTGTTTCGGGAAATCAACAGCCGAATTGATATGGCTCCAGGAAGCCGCTACCTGGAGCCAACCTATGGAATGAAGACTTTGAATACGTACCTGGAGGATCGATCCAGGCTACTGGAATCCACTGCTTTTCGGATTAAACAAGGCATCTCTGTATATCGAACCATTCCTCTGGGCCGGCCAGGAACGTACAATTTCTGGGATTCGTCCCGATACGGTATGCGCATCGATCCAATCACCCGCGCTATCATGGAATTCCACTCGGGCTTCGACATGAGCGGGCCCCATGGAACTCCGATTAATGCCACAGCGGATGGAGTCGTGGATCGTGTGCTGGTGTACGACCCAGGCTACGGGAATGCAGTGATCATTCGACATGCGAATGGGTTCTACTCGATGTACGCGCATTTGTATCGCCCGCTCGTTAAAACGGGGCAGCCAATCTACAAAGGTCAGCAAATCGGATTGATGGGACGCACCGGGCGAGTGACCGGTACGCACGTGCACTATGAGGTTTGGATAGGCGATGGCAAGCGGGTAGATCCTCTACCCTACGTATGCGGCACCGACCTGGACAGCGCGACCTGCCAGAGCTATCTTGCTGAAAACTAATGTATAGAAACCGGGCAAGTTGCCGGGGCAAGGCGGAAAGCAGCCTAAAGGGCCGACCCTCTGCCGAAAGTTACGACATATTCTAATCACCGCCCACCGAAAAATCCATCGACCGATGGCTACGGTGCTCCGCACAAATACTCATGGACAGTCCAACCCACCCGGGCGATCCTGTCATCGCCTATGCCTCGCAGAAACGACATTCAATCCATTCTTATTCCCGGTAGCGGACCCATTATCATTGGCCAGGCGTGCGAATTCGACTATAGCGGCACGCAGGCCTGTCGCGTGCTTAAGAAAGAGGGCTATCGCACAATCCTATTCAATAGCAATCCGGCCACCATCATGACCGATCCGTCTTTATCGGATGCCACTTACATTGAACCCATGACTCCGGAAATCATGATTCAGATCCTGGATAAAGAGAAGCCCGATGCAATTCTACCCACGGTAGGCGGACAGACAGCGCTTAACCTGGTAATGGAACTCAATCGCAGAGGAGAGATCGAAAAGCGTGGCATCAAACTCATTGGAGCCAACGTTGAAGCCATTGAGAAAGCAGAGAGTCGATCGCGGTTCAAGCAGGCGATGAAAGACATTGGCCTGGCCGTTCCGGAATCCGAGCTGTGCGACACGTATTCGCAGGCGCTGGAATTTCGCCAGAGAATGGGCCTACCTCTGATTATTCGACCTTCGTTTACTCTGGGCGGTACCGGAGGCGGCATGGCCTTCGATGATGCGCAATTCGAAGATATCTGTAAAGGCGGGCTCGATGCATCGCCCACCCATCAGATTCTGGTAGAACAATCCATTCTTGGTTGGAAAGAGTACGAGCTGGAAGTTATGCGCGATCTCGCAGATAACGTGGTAATCATCTGCAGTATCGAAAACCTGGATCCCATGGGTGTTCACACAGGCGATTCCATTACGGTGGCTCCGCAACAGACTCTTTCTGATGTGCAATACCAGATTATGCGCGATGCTTCGCTGCAGATCATCCGTGAAATCGGTGTAGAAACCGGCGGCTCCAATATCCAGTTCGCCATTAATCCCGCAAACGGCGAATTGGCTGTCATTGAGATGAATCCGCGGGTGAGCCGCTCCTCGGCGCTGGCAAGCAAGGCCACCGGATTTCCCATCGCAAAAATTGCGGCACTTCTCGCTGTGGGCTACACTCTGGATGAAATCTCCAATGATATTACCGGCGTTACTCCAGCAAGCTTTGAGCCTACCATCGACTATGTAGTTACCAAAATCCCCAGGTTT
>JAGRNC010000187.1 GCA_020440935.1 Leptospiraceae bacterium
CCTTAAGAGTGCCGTTCTCGTTTACTTTGCAGGTTCGATTAAATTTCAAAATGAGCGCGCTTCCGCTGAAGCTCCAACTGCCCACTTCGGTCAGAATATCTGCATCGGTCATTCCCTCGCAGGAATCGGCCGGATATTCGTATACATTGTCAACGTTGTCCATTAGAACCGTACCGTCGGCAAGCAATCGAACCAGACCCCCGCCGCTGCATGCGTTGAAAGAATAGCCATCGCCCCTGCCGATCTTTTCAAATGCCCAGAGAGGAACACAATGGCCCACCGGCAACCGAAGCGAATCCTTTCCGCATGGCTTGCTTGATTCCACCAGTTTCCTGTTACGCGATAATAGGCCCTTGAATACCCACCCTTCCAAATCGGGGGTTCGCACCTTAACCCAGTAACTGGAAATACGATCCACGGTGATGAGTCTTCCCTGGTCGTACTCCGTCTCCAGAATTTCCACCGTTGTACCGTAAGGTAGTGTGCCCAGGGAATCATGGGAAAGCCCGGGGCCACTTCGTATGCGCAGCCCCGCCGGCGCGAACACAGCCTCCTCCCATTTAGCGCCAAGTTGTCGGGCAACATTGGCATCCTTTTCGGAGACAAGAATAGTAAGAAACTCCACGATTCCCTGACCGAATCTATCCGTTGCATCAAGATCATAACCATGTTCTACCAGGACTCGAAGCTTGGCGCCATCGCCCCAGACGGGAAAACCGCCCATGGCCGGAGTGCTTCCTCTGATATCATGGACGTTGGGATCGGCACCCGCTTCCAGAAGTAGCCTTGTGGCCTCGGGCCCCTTTGCGCTAAACAATGGAGTGCGATTAAATCGGTCCGCAACATTTGGATTGGCCCCGGCGCGTAAGAGAGCTCTTACTTTCGCTGGGCCCTCCCAGCTCCGCGCAGACCAATGGAGCGGTGTTTCCCCGCCGTCGTTGTACGTTCGATTGGGATCCGCCCCCGCTTCGAGAAGCATTTCGATATATTGGGATTCTTTCGCCTGCGAAGCCGCGAATATGGGGGGTATTTTTTCTTTGGGATTGCCATCGGGATCGGCTCCTGCTTTCAGCAGTCGCTCCGCCATAGCCAGCCTTTCCGATTCGATCGTGTCCGTTAGCGGACTTTCATAAGATTCCGCGCCATTGATGTGCACTCCGATTTCCAGAGCACGCTCGAATCCATCCATATCGTTCGAATTTATACTACGCGATAGCAAGATGTCAGCAGATGCGACCGGCGCCCTGGTGTAGACGCCGGGCCCGCAGAATGCGAGAATTGGCCCGCAAAAGGCCAGGATGGGAACATAACGTCGCATCATTCGATTCTAGCCTGAAAAACCCTATGTCAATAAGAATTGTTACGTTTTCAAATACCGGTCTTCTCTAGAAAGTCCCCCCGGACGATGGAAACGACCGGCACCGATGAAAAGAGCTTTAAAAAGACTAGAAACCAAAAAGAAATGAAAGAATCTAACCCGATGAATCGGAGGAAGCAAGCTTGCTCAATTCATCGTTCATGATGGTGCGCACTCTGCTTTCGCATGTTCCGCACCCTGTGGAACAGCGAGTTTCGGCCTGAAGCTCGGAGAAATTGGAAGCTCGGCCGGAACGAATACAATCGCGAATTTCCGTCTCGGAAACGCTGCGACAGATGCAAACTTTGCGGGGACGCATCAATGCATAAAGCTGGGCTTCATCCATTATTGTACAATTTAAGAGGAAGGCGGGAGTACTTCTATCAAAAACATAAAAAAAGGGACAGCCGATGCTGTCCCTTTTTGCGGTAAAGGACCGCCCCCGACTGCGGAGGCGACCTTTCGTAAAAATCTTACAGGAAGTTCTGAGAAGCGATCTCGGATTTGCTAACCCGACGCACTCCCTCTGCAGTGTGGATGATCAGGACGTTGCCTGTTTGAGCCACAGTTGCTCCGCGGAGAACTTCGCCATTTTTCAGAACGATTTTCTCCAGCGCTGAGTAGTGCTGACGAATCTCTTCTTCGGAATTCAGCTTTTGACTTTCAGCTTCTTCCTCGATTTGGTTCAGAATTTGCTCTTGTTGCTTTTTGCGAACTTCAGCAATTTCAGTAGCAGCCTCCTGGTTGTTACCAGATTGCAGCTTCTCGATCATTTCCGGAGTCGCAGCAGTTAGAGTAGCAGATTCCATTCGGTCTTTTACAGTAACTTCAGCTTCTTCTTTTACCAACGCTTTGTCTGGCTCGGCAGAAGCAGTAATATCGTCTGCATTCTCTTCGGCCATTTTCAAAGCCTGGGCAGAATCTGTGGAATCCTCAGTAGCATTGTTCAGCAAAGCCACTTTTTTCTCCAGAGCAGGATCCATGCTTCCGCGGCTAGCGTCATCCAGAACGATTTCGTTGTTCTGCAGTTCAGCCAGCTTTTTCAGCTTTGGATTGTTATCGATATCAGCCTGGGAAACATTTTCCAGAGCTTTGATCCGAGGCTTCATGGCTACTTTACCGTCGAGAACTCGAACGGAAGATTGAGTAGTCTTGTCTGCATCGTATCCTTCGAAAACCTGAACTTCAAATGTAGTTCCGCGCACACCCGCAATGGCGGTCGGGGTAACTACATTGAATTCTTGTCCGCTGGACGCTTTTTTGACATTGGCCAGAATCTGACCATGTTTCATTTCGATTCGAGTTTCCCCTTCATTACCCATGAGGCTGGCCACGTTTAGAGTGGTCATTTCTCGAACTCGAACAGCGCTACCGTCGCGGCTCTGAAGATCCACAGTTCCCTGTGTAGTCTTGATTACGTCGTTTTGCTGTACAACAGTTCCTACTTTCGCAGGAATCTCTTTACCTTCCCGGACAATACTCGCATCGCCAGAAGCAAATACAATCACCATAGAGCGAGATGCTTCCTTTTGTCCCTGGTCCTTACAGGAAATTGTAAGAACAAACAGGGAGGCAGCGAGCAATCCGGCTGTCTTCAAAATTGCTCCATGCATTTTCATCAGCCTTCTCCTATTTTCTTTTTGCCGGTTGAACCGGCCCTTCCAACTTAATAAACAAGTGCGGTGGAAAAAATTGCATCCTGTTTGCTAATCGTGGAAAAATCCATCAATTTTCGTACAGAATTTCCTGCACATCCTGCCGACGGACTACTACCACTCCCGAAGTAGTATGTAGCATCAGTCGATCGCCCTGCTGCGAGGCAACAACGCCCTGCAATATGCGACCATCTTTGAGCAGAATCTTTTCCAGAGACTGTCCATACATCTGTTTGATGGCTTCTTCACTACGAACCTGATCCAGGCGCTTCATATCGGGCACCCATTTGTTGATCAGTTGATCGGTATTATTGCGGAGACTTTCGATTTCTGGCTCCAGGGCCGTGCCGCGCTCTGGCTCATTCGATATGGCCAGGCCTGACTGCGCTGGCTTACGGGCCAGCTGCCCCGGCTCAATCGTTTCTCCGCTTAATTCGATCTTACCTCGCTGCAAATATACCTCGGTACCTTCTTCGCTGACCGAAGTCTCGAAAATGGTGCCGATGACATTGACTTTTGCATGAGGAGTAATAATGCGAAACCGGGTAACAGCCCCCTGGTCAGGGTCCACTTCGGCAAGAATTCGGCCGGAAGTTTGTTCCAGGGTTAATGCGCCGCCCTCCATAGAAATCTTGAAAGAAGAGTGCGGATACGCGCGAAATAAGATACCATTGGATGATGCCAGATCTACGGTAGATTCCCGTGTATTTACGGAATCCCCCGGTTGCAACTGACCCATATGCCATTCGAGCTTCTGGGTGTTTTCTACTGTAACCCCATCGCCTGTGGCGGCCCCGTAAAGCTCCGGAGCCTCTGCTTGAAATGATGGATTTGTAAAATAAAATCCAATTCCAATAAGTACGGCTGCGGCCGCGGCCCAGAAACCGGTCTTTGCAACAAAAGGAAGAACACGACCAGGAGGATCGTAGCGCATCTCTGGCGACTGGCTTAGCCAGGAAGCGTCAAAGGACGGCACGGAAAGATCGGGCTTTTTGGCCAGATGCTCGGCTATAGAACCGAAGCCGTCAGTATTTTTATTCTGTTCTGCCATGAACTTTCCGGGCGCTCTATCTATCTAACAAGGTTGCCATAATAATTTGCGATTTTATTCTCCCATGGTTCCCAGCTTGAAGTCATGCTTCTTACTTAGCTCTGCCAGCTGCTTCTGTGCCTTTTGAATGGTACGGGAAACCGTAGAAACCGAAGTATTTAGCACTTCGGCAATATCTTCTAGCCGCATATCTTCCTGGAACCGTAAGATCACAGCGGTGCGGCTACGTTCGTCGAGTTCGGAGAGCATTTTTTGAATGAGCGATTCGGCTTCATCCATCTCCTCATTTCGGAAGAATAGTGCATCGGGCCTTTCTCGGCTGGATTGCTCGGTACTCTCGCCATAGTCCGGTACAAGTTGGACTCTTTGCTTATAACGGCTCTTGCTCAGGTTAATCATCAGATTCCTGGCCACGCGAAACAGGTACATGCGGCAGCCGGTGTCATCCGGCAGCTCTTTGTCTTTGTAGATACGAAAAAAATTCAGGAAGGCATCCTGAAGCAAATCACGGGCAGTAGCTTCCTCACGAACAGATCGTAGAAGATACGTCAGTAAGTCCCTGGCGTTGTCTTCATAGATCCTCTCGAACCTTTCTGGAGGATTTACACTCATGAATAAAATCCGGTCCGAGACAGATTTAGTCCATCGGACCCTTGGCAGATATGTTGTGCCGGATACTGGCCAGAAGTTCAATCATTTTAATTCTGATTGGATCGATAGGGGAGCTTTCGGCAAGAGCAAACCTATTCGGAGGACTTTCAAAAGCCCCATCCGATTCAGCTGCCGGAATGGGGCTCCAATTTCATTTGGCCAGGCCTCTGAATATGGATGCTATTCTGGAATCGGGTCGGGAAAAAAAGAACGGCCGGGTTTCGGCAAAGATACGGTGGAGGCACTGGCAGCTACTGGCCGGTAGTCGCTTCCAGCCTGGACCGGGCACTCGCTACAATGTAGATTTATTCAGCAAATTGCCGGGCCTACCCTCGCGAAGCGAAAGGAACACTGGCTTCTTGCTCTGGCCCATGAAGAATGACGGTAGTTCCATCTGGCCGGTGGCCCTGGGCATAGGCGAGTTTTTGGCTGGCCCATCCGGTCCGGGCCTTGCCCTGGTAGATCCGCAGAATCGATGGGCCCTATTCTGGCATCCTTCCCATACCGGCTATGCTACCATGCAGCTGGGCAATGAGCGATTCCATGGCGTGGCGCTCATCGAACATTTAGATGGGCACACGCAAGGATACGGATCATTCGGCTACCGCAGCCAGGGGAACTTTAGCCTCAAGCTGGAGGGATCGAGGAGTTTCACGAACGATGTAAACCGGAAAACAGACACTTACTTTCCGAATCGAAAAGGGAAATCCGGCGAAGCCTGGTTATCGATGGATTTGCCGCTTCTTGGTCTTCTGGCTGCGGGAGAGGATCGGGGTTTGCAGCAGTACAGAATTCTGGAGTCCCGCTTAACATGGATGCACTGGCTGCAGTTGGACTGGCTGGTGCAGGCCACCGCGTACCGATGGCGGACCTACGGATCGGATGCAGATTCCCGGTACT
>JAGRNC010000188.1 GCA_020440935.1 Leptospiraceae bacterium
GTCCCATCGGCGTAAAAATCGGAAGGCAAATCATCCACTATGGAAGCGGGCGACAGCTCGGGCGGGCAGACTGGAACAATGTTGGCCGAAGTTTTGATGCGCTGGAGTTTCATTGGAGCCTGGGTCCGTGGAAGTCGCATTTATTTGGCGCGGTGATTGCCGAAGAGGACTCGGACAGCGGCGGAAACAATACGCATGTGGGCCGAAGCAATGCATCGGGCTTTAATTTCAATTGCGATGCCACCACACTGGCCTGCACGGTTACGGCAAGTACGGCCCGCGAACTGGACGACGCCTACATGGCGGCTTTCTACAACGAAATCGAACTACATCCACAATTTCAGATCGAGCCTTACTACATTGGTATCTATAAGAAATGGATCCCCGCCACAACGTCCGCCTATCCTGGATTCCCCGTGGCCCCAAAAGAGCGTTCAAGACAACGGGACAATCTACATACTTTTGGCATTCGCATAACCAACAAAACGGTCAATGGCAAGAGCGCTTCGGAGATGTTCGATTACTCTGTGGAAGGCGCCTGGCAGACAGGAACTACCGGCCAGCGAGTGCAGGCAGGCTGGGATTATCTGAACCAGACCGATTCGGCGGGAAATCCCATTTACACCGAAAAGGTATTTTACGGCGGATACGCCGCCAATGCAGAAGTGGGCTATCGACCATTACCTTTCATGCGTATCGCATTGATCTATGATCGGGCTTCCGGCGATCCCAATCGAAATGATGGCACAGCCTCCACTTATTACCAGCTGTATCCTGCAAACCACAGTCCCATGGGCATTATGGATATGGTGGGTTGGCGCAACATGGAGGGCAAAGCGGCGGCCATGGATTTTGCCTTTGGAAAGTATGGAAGCCTGCATCTAAAGTACTGGCATTTTCGAAAAGATAAGCTCCAGGACAGCTGGTACGGCTCGGGCGGCTCCGCAGTCACTGATTCGAACGGAAATCCGCTGAGCACAGAAACCTCGAGCAATGCACGGTACAACGAGGTCCTCAACAGCAACGGCACGATCAAGGAACACTCGGCGACCGAGCTTGGTCAGAGTCTATTTCACGAATACAACATTGAGTATGTTCTTGGTAGCGAAGGATTGGAGCTTGCCTTCGGATACGGTCAGGCCTACGCCCTGGACTCGATCAGAAATCAGATCGATGATGTATACACCAGGCCGGATCTGGCCGCCCCTTCCTTTGATCCGCGTAGCGACTTTGCTTACATCATGCTGACCGCGAAGTTCTAATACTCTGCTGTACTGCGAACCGCTGGTGCAATTCGATCGCGCCACTGCCCTTCTTTGCGCCGCGGTCAACTTTCAATTTGGATTGGCCGGCACTTCGGGCGATTCCGGGCCTTCGGGAAATTGCGGTAAGTTCTGGCTATCGTCATGGCCGTTGCGGCCAAAGTTATAGAGCGATTGAATCTCGGTGGTTGCCAGAGCCTCCCTGTAAATTCGCACATCGTCGATTCCACCGCCAAAGGCAAGCGCGTTCGTATCCCAGGGTGCGATCCCAATTCGTAGCGGATTATTGTTATTTCCGATAGGAAGATTGCTGGCCTGGATTCGAGCTACTTCGCGGCCATTCACATAGCCGATCATCGATCCGCCACTCTTCCAGGTTACAACCAGGTGCGCCCACTGGCCAAACTTGAACTCTCCAGCGCGAAATACAAACTGCTTACCCGCCGAATCCCAGATTTCCGGATAGAGCTGATAGCTAAGATCCTTCTGGCTTTTGACATCTGTGCCCAGCAGAAACCCACCGTTAAACTTTGCTGTCGTTTTTCCGAGGATCTTTCCTCCACCGATGCGTACCGGCTTGCCATTCTGCCACAATGCATTTCCCGGACGAATCCATACCGACATTGTAAGTTCCTTCCCGGGATTCAAATCGGGATGATCGGACACTTCCAGCCATTCCCAGTGGGAGCTACTCAGCTCAAAAAAACCAGCATCGCCGGTTGCCCTGGGGCAGGGAATATTTCCTCCGCAACCGGCATCGTGACCATGACCCGAAGCGTCCGCAAAGCGCTGGGCTCCCGGTTCCTCATCAAACGGTAGATGAAGCACCAGGGAATCTGGCTCTCCAATGAGCAAACCGGGCATAGCCAGAAGGCCAGCAATATAAAGAGTAGCAAAGGTCCGATAGAGCCAGGATCTGCGAAGTGATTCCATATGCCATAGACGAGGACTCCTGCAGACGGGTTGCAAACTAAATCCAGCTCGGCCACGCAAATTGGCGGCGGGAAATGCCCATGTAAGCAGATTGGCAGAGGCAGCGAACTGCCTGGGCCGCCTTAAGCGGGAGCTCGGGGATTTAAGTCGAATGCGATAAGTCGAAAGCTTTATTGCGAACGGGCGTCTTAAAACCGGCGCAGCGTTTTAAGGAGAATGACATAAGCCGGCCGGGGCGCCTTAAACCACTCGGGCACGGTTAACCCGAACTCAATAAACCGAACGAGCGCAATAAGTCGAACCGGCGCCTTAAAACCCAGCGCTCATTTTAAGTCGAAAATTTTAGGGCGAACCGGGAAGAACTACAAGAAATCGCTCCGCAGTACCGGCAGAATTCCGCTGCGGATGGTTATCGCTTCTTCAGAAAGGATTCTGATATACTTTTCAATTTTTCCGCGGAAGCAGGCTCGCTTGCCACGGGTAATGGGTTCTTTCGCTTGTTTCCGTGGTAATAGGTGCCCGATGGTCCAGGATCCGGATGGGTGGCCAGTCGAATCAGCCCCTGCGCGGCGCGCGCTGGAGACTTGCTCACCGCGCCCCATAGAAAGTTCACAAATCCCGGATATTCGCGAACAAGACCAGTATCCACCATGCCTGGATGATAGGCAAAGGCAGAAATCTGTTTGGACTGAAGCCGGCGAAACAAATCCATGGTATAGACCACATTGCATAACTTGGTATCGTTGTAGGCCGCGATGCCCGAGTAATCGGCAGTACGCATACATGCATCTTTGTTTGCCAGAAAATCGAGTTTTCCCCTATAATGCAGGGCCGAGGCAACGTTAATGATCCGGGCTGGGGCGTTCTTTTCCAGCAATTCCAGCAGGGCTTCTGTCAAAACGTACGGTCCCAGATGATTTACGGCAAAAGTGGCTTCAATGCCATCGGCGCTTTCCTGTCTTTGCGGATGAAATACCCCGGCATTGTTAATCAATACATCCAGGCCTTTGTTTCGCTTCTTAAAATCTTTCAGAAATTTTTGAATCGATGCGTTTGATGATAGATCCAGTTCGTAGAGCTCAGTTCGACTGCGACCCGATTTCATCTGGATTTCGCGAGCCACGGCCTGGCCGCGATTCATGTCGCGAGCGGTAATGGCAACCCGTGCGCCAAGCTCAAGCAATCCAATGGCGGTAGCTTTTCCTATCCCCGAGGTGGCGCCGGTAATCAGCACCAGCTTTCCATCGATTTGCTCTTTTTGAAGACTCTTTAGAAGGGAATCATCCTTTCGGGCCATAAACAAATCGCAGGCCACGCAGCCCCGCTGTCAAACGAAAGCCGGGCTGCGTTT
Organism: Leptospiraceae bacterium; assembly: GCA_020440935.1. Classification (GTDB taxonomy): domain Bacteria; phylum Spirochaetota; class Leptospiria; order Leptospirales; family Leptonemataceae; genus UBA3465. The sequence continues at coordinate 3,547 of JAGRNC010000188.1, forward strand.
CCATCGGAAAAGAGTTTCTACGGATCAATAATCGGTGGGGTCCGGACTATGATCGGAGGCCAGATCGGTCATTCGATGGCACATGGTGCAATTTTTCATTTTTGCATCTTTGTCTATGACTGCCTGAAACTTTTTATCTACTTTGAGGCCGCGAAATAGCTCGGTGAAATCATTGGTTTGAGCATCTCCATCCGCCGGGAAATCGCGACTGAATCCTTTTTTCACATCTTGCGTCTCATCCGAGCCCGGAGATTTCGTGGCAATGGTTCCTTCGCAGACGCAAGTGGCGGTTCCTTTATCATCGTAGCTTACCGAGAACTTGGTTCCTCGTACCGATGCCACCGCAGTTGGGCTGGAAACGTCCACACCCAGTTTGGTAGGATCCTTCACCTTGAACCAGGTAAACCCTTCTTGAAGTTTTACAAGAGCGGTCTTCTTGGGATCCAGGGTTTCTACAGTGATGGTTGTTTTTTCGCCCAGGCGAAACTCCATCCCTCGAAAGAAAATGATCAATCGGCTTTGCGGCCCGGTCTGGATCTTATCTTTGCTGTTGATGATGGATTTAACCTTAAGATTCTTCCAGGCGCCTGTTCCGCCCGGTTGTACTCGAACATAACCGACCAGCGTGGTGACCACAGCCCGTTCGGCCTGCAATGCCATAGGCGTAAGCACAATGGCTGAGACCAGAGCAATGGTCGTCAAGATTTGCTTCTTCATAGCGTTCTCCTATTCAAAAATCGGCCGGCTGACAGAAGGATACTCCAGGCCCGGGGCCGGGAGCCTTTGCAATCGTATAACCAAACCGCGCTTCAGGCCCGATTTCCACAGACCCTGTAGCGCAGTGCAAGCTAATCCGACCAATTGGTAACATCGAAGTGAACCTTTTTTGCACAAACGTTGCGTTTGCTGCATTTTTTATTGATTGGATTCCGGATGCATTGTCTGGAACCGAAACTCCATAACGGCCCCCACAGCTCCGGCAAGCAGTAGATAACGGGAATCTAGCTCAAAATGGGCCTCTGATTCCGGGGAATCCAGTACGCAGGAAACACGCACTTCATGCTGTCGTGCCAGTTGACGCAGCGCCTTGCGCGCCGGGATCATTCGCCGCAATAGATCCTTCACATGCTCTTCGATTTTTTCGCTGCCCGATGGGCGACTGTTCAGCTGCCAGATTCCTCGCCCCCATGCATCTCGGGGAATCATTCGATCCGGATCCATTCCAAGCATGGGCGTCACATCTTCGGGATGCAAATCGGTGCCCGAAATAGTAAGCACGGCCCAGCCTGTTGTTTCTACTGCCATAAAAGATCTTGAATTAGAGCCTCGGACCGTGGCCCATGTAACCGCGCACTACAGCGCACGAATCACCATCGTCCTATGTCTTCAAAAAGCCCCGTCGTAGTTATTATCGGTAACGGAGTGGCCGGAATCACAGTGGCCCGAACCGTTCGTAAGCAATACTCGGAGGCCAGAATTCGAATTATTTCGGATGAATCCGATTACTTCTTCTCCCGCCCGGCCCTCATGTACATTTACATGGGCCATATGAAGGCAGAGCATACCGAGCCTTATGAAAGAGATTTCTACGATAAAAACCGGCTGGAACGGATTCGTGGCCGCGCAACAGCCATCGATGCGGACAATCAGCGCCTACTCCTAAAGGATGGACAGATTGTTCCCTATGATTATCTGGTTATCGCCACCGGATCGGTGCCCAATCGATTTGGTTGGCCAGGAGAAAACCTGGATGGTGTCCAGGGATTGTACTCCATGCAGGATCTGGAAAGCCTTGAGCGCTGGTCGCGCGCGAAGATTAAACATGGAGTAATCGTCGGCGGTGGCCTCATTGGTATCGAGCTGGCAGAGATGCTGCATACGCGCGGCATCCCATGCACATTTCTAATTCGAGAAGATCGATACTGGGGCAACATCCTGCCTCGCGAAGAAGCGGCCCTGGTAGAAGAGCAAATCGCAAATCATGGAATACCCTTACAGCGAAACACAGAACTACTTTCCATCGAAGGCGATGCGGCCGGGCGAGCGGCCAGAGTAAAGAC
>JAGRNC010000018.1 GCA_020440935.1 Leptospiraceae bacterium
AAAGCATGCGACTTAAAGCATGCGACTTAAAGCATGCGACCCCAGCAAAAAAGGCGACGGATTTCTCCGCCGCCTTTAAACCAATCTGGATTCGCTAATTAATTAACTTGCCTTTAAGTCAAATCGATCCAGGTTCATTACTTTGTTCCAGGCTGCCACGAAATCTTTGACAAACTTCTCTTTCGAATCGTCCTGAGCATAGACTTCGGCGATGGCGCGAAGCTGAGAATTGGATCCAAAGATCAGATCCACTCGAGTGGCTGTCCACCGGGTCTTTCCCGATTTCACATCCTTTCCTTCGTACAGGCCATCGTAAACTCCGGAGTCACCGGATTTCTCCGACCACCTGGTGTTCATGTCGAGGAGGTTGACGAAGAAATCATTGCTCAAGGCTCCCGGTTTGTCGGTAAAAACGCCATGCTTTGATCCGTCGAAATTCGTATCGAGCACACGCAGTCCACCCACCAGAGCGGTCATTTCGGGCGCGCTCAACTGAAGCAGCTGGGCGCGATCTACCAGCATATGCTCGGAGGCTACAGTGAAAGGAGCCTTCAAGTAATTGCGAAAACCATCGGCTTCCGGCTCCAGTTGCGACCATCCCTCAAGATCTGTTTGTTCTTGCAGTGCATCCATTCGCCCCGGAGCAAAAGGAACGGTTATATTGTATCCGGCCTTCTTGGCCGCGTCTTCGACTCCGGCACATCCTGCCAGCACAATGAGGTCGGCCAGGGAAACCTTCTTTCCTCCACTCGCGGATTTTTGGAACTCTGCCTGAACCTTTTCCAGAGCCGAGAGTACCTTTTTTACTCGAGTCGGATTGTCTGCTGCCCAGCCATTCTGTGGCTCCAGTCGAATGCGGGCCCCATTGGCACCTCCTCGATAATCGGAACCGCGAAAGGTAGAAGCGGAGGCCCACGCTGTGGCGATAAACTCCGATCCTGTGGGCCCCGATTCAAGGATTTTCGCTTTCAAGGCCTGAATGTCCTTCGCATCGATGAGTTTGTGGTCCACGGCCGGAATCGGATCCTGCCAGATTAAATCCTCTTTCGGAACCTCGGGGCCCAGGTAGCGATTTTTGGGTCCCATGTCCCGATGGGTAAGCTTGAACCATGCGCGAGCGAAGGCATCGGCAAATGCCTTTGGATCCTTATGAAACTTGCGCGAAATCGGCTCATAGATCGGATCCATACGCAGACTCATGTCCGCCGTGGTCATCATGGGCGGAGCTTTCTTGCCATTTCCATGGGCGTCCGGGATGAGATCAGAGTCTTTAACGTTCTTCGGTTGCCATTGATGCGCGCCGGCCGGACTTTTTGTAAGCTCCCATTCGTATCCAAAGAGCATGTCGAAGTAACCGTTGTCCCATTTCGTGGGATTGGGCTTCCATGCGCCTTCGATGCCGCTGGTAATCGTATCGGAACCTTTGCCGCTTTCGTGTTTGCTGATCCAGCCAAAGCCCTGTTGTTCAATAGGGGAGGCCTCTGGATCGGGACCGACCAGGGCTGCATCGCCTGCGCCATGGGCTTTTCCAAAGGTGTGTCCGCCGGCAGTGAGGGCCACGGTTTCTTCGTCGTTCATGGCCATTCGTTTGAATGTTTCGCGGACGTCCTTTCCCGAAGCTACTGGATCTGGATTCCCGTCGGGACCTTCCGGGTTCACATAAATCAATCCCATTTGCACGGCGGCCAGAGGATTCTCCAGCTTCCGATCGCCGGAATAACGGCTGTCTGCTTTATCGCTGGTAGCCAGCCATTCTGATTCTTTGCCCCAGTAGATGTCTTCTTCGGGTTGCCATATATCTTCGCGGCCACCGCCGAATCCGAAGGTCTTGAAGCCCATGGACTCCAGCGCACAGTTCCCCGCCAGGATCATTAGATCGGCCCAGGAGATTCTATTTCCATACTTCTTCTTTATAGGCCAGAGAAGCCTTCGCGCTTTGTCCAGATTTCCGTTGTCGGGCCAGCTATTTACCGGAGCGAAACGCTGATTGCCCGTGCCGCCACCGCCGCGGCCATCGGCAGTGCGATAGGTGCCCGCGCTGTGCCATGCCATACGAATAAATAGTCCGCCGTAATGGCCCCAGTCTGCGGGCCACCAATCCTGCGAATCGGTCATTAGTGCATACAGATCTTTCTTGAGTGCTGCAAAGTCGAGCTTCTTGAATTCTTCCTGGTAATCAAAATCCTTATCCATTGGATTAGAACGCGGGGAATGCTGATGCAGAATCCCCAGGTTTACCTGGTCCGGCCACCAATCCCGATTGGAGGTTCCCTTTCCCGCCACAGGTTGCTTTTTGCCCGAAAACGGACATTTACTCTCATCGCTCATTGAACTGTCTCCTTTTGAATCGTCGCAGAAATGCCAGGTACGGGGACTCAGCCTAATAGGCCGGGCGCGCTCCTTTCCTACTTGAATTTATCCAGATCGATTCCTAATTGCATATCTGTCCAAATTAAGGGCACAGATGGCGGCCCCGTCCACCGCAAGCCGATCAATTTTCTACTTTTTGTCGAAAAAAAGGAAGGCTCTGTGGGACCTAGACCTTCTTGCTTAGTATCATCGCCTGTTCTTTGTAGCGTTGATCTTCTTTTTCATGGTTAGCGGTTAACGGCGCGTTTTGAATCCATTCCAGGTGTTCGCGAGCTTTCGCTTTGTCCCTGACCGCCAGAAACACTTGCGCAAGATATATATGCGTCAAATAGAAGTTCGGCCCAAAAGAGAGAGACTTTTCCAGGTGGTGGATCGCCTTTCTATTGTCTCCATGCGAAATAGGCCAGGAAGGCAGCTTGTGATAGAACCAGCCGATTCCACGATGGGGACCGCCAAAGTAATAGGTTTCATCGATTTCCAGGGCTTTCTTGAATCCATTCTCGATGGGATCAATGAGAAACAGGCTACTCAGAATTCCATTGGCTTCTCCATAGAACCCGCGATTTACGGCCAGCCAGAATACCGAATCGATATTATCGGGATTGATTTGTTCGCCTTTCTTGCCGTACTCAACGCCCTTGTCGTAGATGGATACCAGCTCCTGATTGCTACCCTCGCTGATCTGGCCGCGCCAGTACTGGACTTCTCCCAGTAATCCGTATGCCATAGCGGCGTCCGGAGCGTTGGATGGCGCAAGCTCCAGAAGTAGATTTTCCGCGGCGGACAAGTTTGAGTCATCCTGCTCTCGATTTTCAATTAGCTCCCTGGCTCTTTCTATGCGTTCGTCCATTTCTTCCCCGAACCACCGCGCAGCAATGGGTGATTTAATCTGTGCAAACGCTCCAGCCCGAAAGCAGGTACGCAAGACAGTTTTCCAGGTAAAACAGTCCCTGGTGCGCCGCATTGCAGAGATCCGGGCATGCTCCTATTGTCAGTGTAACAATGAAAGCCGATACAATATTCGTAAACTGAATTTCAGTTGCTTCCCATGATTGCGATGCCAATCCTATGCCATGGCGAAAAGGGATTTGGACATTGGCGAAAAGATTCGTGCTTCCCGATTGGACACAGTGGATCAGTATTACGATCCCGAATATGCCCGCAGCGTATGCCGCAATGTCCTGGATTTCCTGGATCAATTCTATTTCAGAGCAAAGATGGTCGGCTTTGAGACGCTTCCGCATACCGAGAGTAGAGAAACGCCCCTGATCTATGCCGGAAACCACTCGGGCATGGCTTTCCCCTGGGATGCTCTGGTATTTGCATCCACTCTGTATCGGCTTCAGAATTACCGCGAAGATCATCCCATTCGCGCCCTTGTTGCGCCGGCCCTTTCGCGTATGCGCGTAATGCATCCTTTCTTTATTGAAAACTTCTGGCATCGGATGGGCGGCGTGGATGCAACTCTGGGTAACTTTGAGGCGTTGTCCAATCGGGCTCACCAGGCCGTGATTATTTATCCGGAGGGAATTGCAGGGATCGGAAAGGGATTTGATCACCGTTATCAGCTGCAGCGCTTTTCTAATAGTATGATCCGAATGGCGCTTAAGTATCGCACTGATATTGTGCCGGTGCTAACTGTTAACGGAGAGTACATCAACCCATACGGTTATCGCGTAGAAGTCATCAATCAAATTGCTCAGAAAATCGGAATTCCGTTTGTTCCCGTGGGGCCACTTTCATCATTGATCTCATTCTTTCCCTGGTCTTTCTATTTTGGGCTTCCTGCCAAGCTAACGTATGTAATGGGCAGTTCCATCAAATTGTCCGAGCTCACCGACCAATCCTACGAAAAGATTACACAGAAAGAAATGCATCGATTACATTCGGTGGTGCAATCGCATTTTCAGGGAGAACTGGATCGGGCTGTAGAGGAACATGGCAAAGATCCTTACGCCCTGGAGGAGCTTACCGAAATCTGGTGGGAAAATCGCGAGCGGCTTTCCTACATTCTACCTACTGGCTGGCCGCTTCTTTTTCATGAGCATGAGCGACTATTTCTAGAATCGAAAGACAAGAAATCCGTGACCATGAATCACAGCAATCCGGCGTACGCGGCCGCGCTTGCGCGCAATCCTTCTATCCTGGCCTATCATTTACCTGGCCTGGGATGGCCAGCATTGCTTGCACAACACGGCATCAAATAGAAGATCGGACTCCTGAGCTGTCTTGCCGGGCCGCTCCCCATTGGCGCCCGGTCAGATGTAACCCAGGAGTACTGCATGATTACCGAGAACCGTCGTGGCCACGTATTTGAGTTAACTCTAAACACAAACGAAAAGAATACGTTCGATGAGGAGAGTTTTGCTGCGCTGGCAAAGAGCCTGGCATCGGCTCGCGATGACGATGGCATTAAGGTTGTGCTCATATCTGCGAAAGAAGGAAAATTCTTTTCCAATGGATTCGAACCTACAATGTTTTTGGACAAATCCTACGAGCAAATACATCCGATTCTTGCGATTACCATGGAATCCACAGCGGACTTACTTCTTTATCCCAAACCTGTGCTCTGCTATCTAAATGGCCATGCCCTGGGAGTGGGCGCCGTGCTTGCGCTATTTTGCGATTACCGAATTATGCTGGATGGGAAGGGCAGGATCGGATTTCCCGAATCACGGATTGGTCTGAATTTTCCGACGATTTCGGCCTATATCTTAAACGAATTGGTGGGTCCTCGCATCGCGCGTCGTATCCTTTTTTCCGGACTGCCATTAAAGCCCAGAGATGCGTTGGAATGTGGCCTGGTGGATGAAGTGGTTTCGGAGGAGGCGGCCCCAGGCCGAATTGCGCGGTACTGTCGGCAATTCGAAGGTATGGCCATGGAATCCGTGGTGGGTATCAAACGTTCTTTGGTCCAGCATCGGGTCAGTCTTGTGCGTCAGCAAAGCAAGATCGATCAAGAAGAACTGGCTCGAGCTATTGCCTCGCCCAATGGTCAGGAGGGCATGCGCTCCATTCTGGAAGCTCGCTCGCCGGTCTTTCAGTAGCGCCCCTGAGTCTGTAGCATCCCGTCCGCCCGAGTGGCGCCTCAATCCTCAAGAACTACTCAACGATTGTGCATTATTTCCGCTGCATATGCAACAATATATGACGATTTGGGACCATTAATCGCTCCTAGCCACGGCGATCGACTAAGTTTATCGACAGTTGTCGACTTTCTTCTTGACGCAAGATATAACCGGCTTGGAATTTATGGCCAGAGCATTAGGAGCATTCGGCCCATCTATTACCACCGGAATAAGCTGGATGGATAGAGACCCGGATGCGAAGGCGCTTCCTGCCCCCTGGAAGCGCGGGAGGCGAGAATGAGCAAAGAAGTCATGTGGCGTACAGTGGGGGGCGGCCTATCAAAACTGGGGAAAATCGTCCTTGGGCCCGCCGAGCAATTCGTAATGCGCCATCGAATCTTGAACGGCACATTGCTAGCGGGAATCTTTGCCATGGGGCTGGGATTGGTGTCCGAGTTTTTTCGCGAAGGTTTTGAAACGGGCGGTCTGGTGGGGCTATGGCTGGCATTCGCCTCATCCATAGTATTCTATTATCTTGCCCGAATCAAACGAATCTTTCGATGGCTGGTCGTGCCCACCTTTGCCATCGGTGCAATCTCTACGATGTTGCAAATTCAGTACAGCGGCGGAATCGTCAGCGCAAATATAATGGTTCTATTTCCGCTTCTGATCATGTACATGCTAATTCTGGGACAGCGATTTGATTGGCTTGCAATTCTGGGCTTTGTGGCGGCGCTCATCGCTATCCGATTCGTTCAAGAAATCCATCCGGATTGGTTTTCGGATTACTCATCGGTGACGGCGCGCAACGAGGACTTCCTGGTTACGGGAGTCACTGTACTCATTGTGGTGGGGCTCATGCTTCGAACACTGAATCGTTCCTACGAAGATGCCATTGGAGAGGTCCGCCGACTCAAGGATCAGCAAGATGGCGATTATTTTCTAACTTCGCTTTTGATTCGACCTCTGGCCGGTATCCGGGTTCGTTCCAGGACTGTGCAGCTGGCATCGTATATCAAACAAAAGAAATCATTTCGCTTTAAGGAGCGAGCCCATGAGTTGGGCGGCGACATCTGTGTTGCCGATCAAATTGTTCTGCGCGGACGATCTTATGTGGTTTTCGCCAACGGCGATGCTATGGGAAAATCCATGCAGGGAGCCGGAGGAGTGCTGGTATTTGGAACAGCGTTTCGCGCACTTGTGGAGCGGACGCACAGGGAAGGGCTGCTGTCGGAGTATTTTCCGGAACGCTGGCTCCGGGCGGCGCTCGATGATCTGAACAATGTATTCGAAGGATTTGACGGCTCAATGTCCATGTCGCTGGTCCTGGGGCTGGTGGATGAAGAAACAGGCTTTCTATATTACATTAATGCAGAGCATCCATTTCCCATTCGGCTGCGAAACGGAAAAGCGGAGTTTCTCTCCGAGGAGGCCACAAATTTTAAGCTCGGTATGCTCCGTGAAAAGGCAAGAATTGAAACCTGCTGGGTGCAGCAAAGCGATCTGGTGATTACCGGCTCCGACGGAAGGGACGATCTGGCCATGGGCATGGACGCCTCGGATGGCCGCGTAATCAATGAAGACCATACGGCCATCCTGGAACAAGTGGAACGGAGTCAGGGCGATCTCGAGTCCTTGAGTCGCTTGCTCCAGGATACCGGCGAACTGACCGACGATTTGTCGCTTTTGAGTATTCAGTATCGTCCGGATACTTCGCAAACGAATCAAACAGCTCCCGATCTATCCGAGGCCCTGGCGGCTATCGAGCGAGGAAAGCCGTCCCAGGCCTTACCCCTGCTTCATCGTGCCTCCGAATTGGCGCCGGGGGACGCCAGGATTTGGAAACTGCTTTATGAGGCCAATGTTGCTATGAAGCAACACTCCGAAGCGGCTCAGGCGGCCGCCCATTTCGTGAGCGCTCGGCCGTCCAATCTGCAAATGATCTACAATAGCGCCGTGCAGTATACAAAGGCGGGAATGTATAACAATGCCATCGAGATGGCCGAACGTTTGCATAGTCGACGGCCCGATGCCATGCCGGTTCTCAAATTGTTGGTTCAGCTCTACAAGAAAACCGATCGTATCCAACTTGCCGAAGAACTGGAAGGTATGCTTACCTCGGATTCTTCTGCTTCTGTTCCCATCGGTTGAATCAGTAAAATCATGTCACCGAACGTTATGAATGCCATCCCAATCGGCCGGCGGAGGATTCTGCTCCAGTTTACGAGCTCTACGGTAGTAGAGCTGATACAGATGCTCCGAGGGAGAATTTCGTATTAAGTCGCGGAAGATGTTCGCTGCACCGGCAAAGTCTTTTCCGGAGTAGAGCATTCGGCCTTCCTGAAAGCGCGCCTCAAACCTTAGTATCCCATCTCTTTGCTCCTCCGGGCGATGCTGGAAAGCTTCGAATATTTCTATCGGATGGGTCTTACCTCTGAGGCGCACAACGTCTAGCGAGCGAAACCCTTTGCTCAGGTCTGTAAAAGAACCACTCCGAGGCCTTTCGGTCTGTTCTGTTTGGGCCGGTTCTTCTGTGCCATTTTTTAGTACATCTTCGCTGACCAGCATTTCCGCCTGATATAACTTGGTCAGGTCCTGGATTCGCGCGGCTGTATTGACCGTGTCCCCCACGGCAGTCGTGTCCAGTCGAGTTCGGGAACCTATGGTTCCCAACATAACATTTCCATAATGGATTCCGATTCCAATGGAAATAGGTCGCGAATCGGTAACAGCTCGCATTCGATTGATATCTGCCAATTCCTGCAGAATGTCCAGCCCCGCATCCACCGAATCCTTCCGAGAAGTGGTTCCGTCCTGGAAGAGGGCCATCATTCCATCACCGACGAACTTGTCCACGAAGCCGCCATTTTCTGTTATGTGTGGCTCTACGCGCTGAAGATAGTCGTTCAGGAATTGAATAACTTCCTGCGCGCCCAGATTTTCTGACATCTGCGTAAATTGCCGAATGTCAGAAAAGAAGACCGACATTGGAAGGTTACGCGCATCGCCGAGTTCTACATGGGCCACATCTTCCCGGGATAGCACCTGGATGAATTCTCCGGGCACAAATCGGGCAAAAGAATCCGACTGCTTCTTCAAGTTTAACGTTAGCTCTTCTACGGCCTTAAATGCTCGTGAAAACATGGCGGCCAGAAGACTGGATTGGAACAATACAAAAGCAATGAGACCCAGGGAAGCCAGGTTGCTCTCGCCGGTGATCACTATGCCTATGTTGTATAGCACATCATTAAGCCCGGCGAAGCTAAAGACCAGGGAGCCTCCAATAAATAGAATTGCCTGATCGCGTCGGCGCACTGCGGCAAGAACCACTCCGAATAGGCAATAAAGGATTACGATAATTAGGAAGATCTGAAATGGCACTAGAAGACGAGTATAGTACAACGCGGGACCTAGCAGCGTTAAGGAGAATAGTCCGCAAATCACCGCAATGCCATAGCCGATTTTTCGCGAGTACTCGCCTGGATAGATTCTTTCAAAGTACACAGGCACCAGACCCACGCTTACAAAGAAAGTGAGATACTCCAGGCGGTGCATCGTAAACCAATCGAACTGATACAATACTCTTTCGCCGGTAAGCAGGCTTCGCAGTCCAAAAGTCATGCATAGCCCGGAAAAAAGGATCAGTTCCATGTTCCCTCTACGATAGAGGTACAACACAAAGTGGTACAGCCCCATGATCATCAGCGATCCAAAGAGGAGGAAGTCCAATCCTGTCCGCCTTTGACTCTCTTCTATTACGCTGGATTCGAAACCAATGAAAGGCACGCTCCAGAAACCACCGGCCAGATCCTCGTAGTTCGAAACATGGAAAATGACAGTAACTTCTTTTTGTCCTGGCTTTAGCTCGAACAAGGAAATCTTACGGGATCCATCGGGATGCGAATGCTCAGCGTTGATGGCCAGAGTGCCATTCGTTCCGATGGTCTTTCCATCTACAATTAATCGATAAGCCGTGGATACAGCGCGAACATCGATGGCCAGAGTCCGACCACTCTGTAAGGATGGCAGATTCTGAATCTGCACAATGTATGTGCCATAACCCTGGTTTGATACTTGCTTGTTCTCCAGGTTGGCGGTCCAGGCGCCAGGTATGCGAGTAAGCAGGACATCCTCATTGCCCAGACTCTGTAGTTCGCTCGGGTCCACAAATCGCCCGGGAACATATTTCCAATAGCCTTTTAATTGGACTGGCTCCCTCAGATCCATTCCCGAAGCGTCCAGGACGCCATTCTGGATTTCTGACTCTTTGTGCGAGCAGGCCATAAGCGGCAAGATTAATGAAAAAAGGGCAATCGATAGGACGGCAATACTCCTTCGATTCCGGTGATTCATTTTGAGATGTAATTCATTCATAGGATACCATGGTAGGGCCAGGGGAAGAGCAAAAGCGTGGCTTTGATTATCCTTCTGCTCCCGTGAAACCTGTCATTTGCAGGGACAGGCCATTGGACCGGTCCCGCTGAAATTGACTCGCATAGGCCTTTTGGATGACAATAACCTCTGGTTGCCCCCTGGCTGTCGATTCCATTGTGCTGGAATAATAGAAAGGCGCTCCCAAGTAATGCCACTATTTCACTGATAATACGGTTGAATACTCTATACCAGGTATGGGCACCATGGATTCAGCCCATAGAGGCCACGTTCGCAGGTTTTGCAATACCGCGAATCAGAAGATACAGGCAAAGGGTCAATTCGCCGCCCAGCGCAGAGACGATTACAATCATTTCAAATAGATCGGCGTAGCGGGCGTAGTCCGTCATTAAGATTGTGGCCGTCGTATCCAGTAAGTACCCCAGCGATGCCAGCAACATCAGAATGGCCAGCCATCCTGGAAACAAATCGGATTTATAGAATAGCCAGGCCTGGATAATCAAGCTAAAGGCAAAAAATACCAGCGCCAGTTTGTAACCCAGCGAATGAGCGCCAACGAACAATGCGGCCCACTGCGCTGCGCTATTCGGCGAAGAATCCAGGGGGCCGTTCAGGACCACGGACAATGCAATCCACAGTAGTACCAGGTTGATTCCCAGGGCCGCCGCCTGGGCAAGACGAAAAAAGGCCGAGAGCAGGGCCAGGGTCTCGTTAACAGATCGTAACAAAACAAAGAAAGCAACGCCTACGGCTACATCGCAAACTACCATGATTAGGTCGGCGATTAGACCACTACGAAACAACCCTTCATTTTCGGCGATATTGGCTGCGGTTTGTGCCACATCGCCAGCAACTATGAGCGAACCCCGGGCAAAACCTTCGGCGTACATTCCACAAAGTATAATTAGCAAATACAGAATACCGGTGATTCGCGCCATTTTTCGTAATCTTGGCCGTTGATCTAAGACTTCTGTTGCGCCAGCTGCAAAATTCATGAATCGCTCCGGGGGTATAGAAAAGAGTGCATTAGATTCCGTACAACGGCGTAACCGGCAAGTGGAAAAAGGCGAAGCCACAGATGGGAAACGTCAAAGCTTGCTCACTGGCCGCAAGGTCAAAGGAATTCGCATTGCAGAATTGCCAAAACCCTGTCGTGAATACCCAGGATTGGGTACGTTTTCGCGGTCACTATCGCCTAATTTTCCCCGGAAAACCTTGACCCTGGGTACAGGGATAGGTCCTGTAGTTGCTTAGCCGGATACACAGGGGCTCGGGGGGAGGATTTGCCTGTGGAACAGTTCGCCAAGCTCAAATCAGAAGCGCAGTCGCTCAGTGCGGGATTCGTATTTTCCGACCGGATTACCTACGCGCTTTTCCGGGCCATCCAGGATTTTTCCACACTGGACCGTGCTCGCACCCGCGGTGTATTCACTCTGGATTCCCCCATTCCAGATATTGAAAATCTGGAATATACAAAGCAAGAATTACGCGCCGCACTTATCCGCCTGGTAGAAGAAGGGCTTGCTGCGCAGGTATTTTTGATAGAGCACGACGCCGAGCGTCGGGAACTCTTTCTTCGTCCCTGTTATGTGGCGCGCCCGGGCAACGTGGACTACTCCACGGAACACATCTTTGAGGAGCTCATGCGTCAATCCGCAAGCTCCATTCAATCGTTTATTGAGACTTTGCCACCCATCGATCCCGAGGCACTACGCGAACAACTGGTGCGAAATTCGCAGAGCGCTGGGGCTACTCCTGACTCATTGGGCGGTAATCTACTGATTAATCCGGTGAAGAGCATTGTAAGCGTATCGTTCGATCTGCTTCCGCCTGAATCGCTTCTTTCCGAAGGTAGAAAGCAAATCGTCACTATTCTAAAGAAGCGAAATGCTATCATCGAATTAACGGGACTGGGTTATATGCCGGTCCGCGCCGATGATGTTCAAACTCGCTACGAAGTGGCCGCCGCCGTTCTGCGCGAAAAAGCCATTGGTCTGGCTGGGGCGAATACTGAGCTAATCAACGAATTAATGCGCGTGCAAAGGGAAGAGGAGTCCTACATCGCTCGCTCGTTCGTCCCGGGCAATACCGAATACTCCGTTCGCCGGGCCAATCTGATCAAGAGTCATCTATCTGAACCCGGCGAATCCGATCTTCCTTACCCGGGGGCGCTGGCTTGCGAGATTGTTCTTCATGCTTCCGGGCCAACGCAGCGGCTTTATACTAGCAAATGGGAAAAGGAAATGGATGATGTGTATAGCTCCATTCTTGAACCCCTGCGACGTCCCGACGTTCATCCCACCCAGCAAATTCGTTATTTCAACGAATCTATGGTCGATCAGATTCCGGGCATTGTCTGGCAGCGATTGACCACGAGCCCTTCGCTGCTATTTGGCGAATGGGAAACATCGGTGGGAACCGTGCGAATTCTAATGCGAAAAGACGCCAATGTCGTGCGTCATTTAGTGGACGCTTTCGCTCAACTGCCCGCATCCGAGCAATGGAAGATCCTGGCATTGCGTAACCTCATCGATGCACACCCCGAGGTATTTCAGACTCTGTTTCAGAGAAAAGACTTTAAAGACTCTTACGGGCAGCTGTTGCGCACCGCATACTGGCCTCTGATTCCCTGGTACATTCGACTTTTTCTGGCTATCGGATTTCGGGGATTGCAGGACAACGGGTTTGCGCGCGCCAAAGCAAAGATCGCCGAGGAACAAAGAGATCTGGCGGAAAGCAATCGGCGGCGCCGGGATGCAGCCTTGCTGGCCAGCAAACGCGCTACACAGAGTGAGCCGTCCAGCCAACGCGAATCCGCAAATCGAATGCCCATCGGCAAGAAGCTGGAGCTCGTTATGGATCATCTATATTTTGGTCAGCTCAAGCCGCCCATTCTTCCCGAGGTCTTCGCACACATGGACGGTGTTTCGACCATGGATCTAGAATCGCATCTAAACGAAGCAGGCTACCGATTCATACCGGTGGAGGATGGCGATATGGTGCTATATCCGGTGGATCAGGAATGGCGCATTCGGGCGGCCCGACTGCGCAGAGTCTACGAGAACTACGAAGCCGATCCATCGGACGCTCCCGGCATCGCCGGTCGGGTGGAAGCCCTGAACAAGCTGCTTTCCCGATCATTTTCCGAGGCACAGAAAGCTGGTCGTGGTAGCGGCCATCGAGAAGAAGAACCGCTGTTGTATTAGTCTTTCTGTAATTTCCGTCTTTCGCTCTTCCTGGATACAGAATAAAGATTGGTCACGATTTGTTCGCGGCACGTGGTTCGATTTAGTAAAAAAAACAGAACATAGGCGAGTATGCGGCCATCCAATCAGGCATGCGTCGGTTCCCTTATTCGTTTGCAGCAGTTGTTGCCGCGTTCTTGTTACAATATTGCGTAATAGGATGTACCGCCATGCGCACCATCCTGTTCGCTCCCGAGGATACTATTCCACCAGCTCTGGCCCAATTTGCTCCCAGTCCGCGGAAAACTACCATCGATCCTACGCAGAACAACTGGATTGAGGGAAGAAACGGTCTTTCCATAGGAATTCCGTCGAACAGCCTGGAGGTTCCCGTCGCATGCGAAGGAAGAACTGTGGATGCCTACCTTACAGACTTTGTCAGCCCGCTGGAGACCATTGCCGCAAATTGGAACTTTGAGGTGTCATCTGTCGTTCAGAACGAGGGGGTCGAGGAAGCGGCGCCTATGCTTCTGGAGTCTGCTGGAATGTTTGATCTACGCATAGAGTGCGAAGGGACTCCGGTTGCCCTGAAAGAAGGAAAATCAATTTCGATACAAAAGCCGAATACGATTCAAGGCTCAGAGTTTGGCATGTATAGATCGGTGGGCGATGCCTGGGTGGCGGATGGATCCAGAAAAGCGGATACTTCGCGGCCCATATATCGCGGTAACCTGGTTGCTCCATCGCAGGCTTCGGTGGAAATACTGGACTTCAAATCAGGTCAGTGGCTCGATAGCGTTCGGCCGGGGTCGATCAGCGTATTTGACAATTCAAGCTCGGGATGGGTTTGGCTCACACAGATGGGTAGTGTTCCCGCGCTATATCGATTGGAGAATGCTAATGGATCTGGTATCGTCAGAACGAAAGATGTAGAGCTAAAGCTACTACCACCAGAGGCGATGGATAGGAACTCCCTCACTGATGTTGCGCAGATAAAGATCCCCGAAGAGTTGAAGACTGCCAAATGCGCAGCCCGCGTCATGGTTGTTCAGATTTCCACCGGACGGATTATGAATCCGAAAGCAATTCTAAACGAACAAGTAATTCCTGCTGGCAACGGGTACATTTGTCTTAACGAGGAACAGATGCAAAGTGCGTCCACTCTTGAGTTTCTTCGTCCACAGTATTCAAAGTCCAAAGATAGTTATCGGATTTCTATTGAACCGCAGGATAAGGGAACGATCCGAATCCTTGCCGGCGAAAGCCTTATGGACGATTCGAACGTTGCAGAATCAATAAGTGTGAGCGGCAGTAATTTCGCCATGCTCCGATCGCTGGGCGCGTGGAACTTCGATTATCCTAGAACTGATCTTGCCTGCCTTGAGGTTCATGTGCAAAACGTTCAGGGGTCTTACATGGCATCTGTAATATCTCTGGATCGTTTTTCGGCATACACTCTTAACGGTGGCAGTACGACCATGCGAACCGCATTCTTACAGGGGGAGCGGAGCAAAGTTCTGATATTTAGCAAGGAAACAAATCAATATGGATTATCGCAAGAGTTCACCGTATGGGACAAATATGGCCATTTCAAGTTTGCCGATTCTCCCTGTCAGAACCTCGATCCTATTGAATTGAAACCATTGCCCACCTTCGCAATGACGGATCCGGATCGATTCCGCAGTACTCTGGGCCTCTAGGTTGGCCGCGTCCGTGCATTCCCCGGCGCCCCCGAAAAAAGTCCGTCTGGGCAAAACGGATCCTTCCTTATATCTCGATAAGCGCGTATTTGAACCGCGCCTGGGCTGCGCGTTTCCCTTCCGCATTGTAGAAGTCGCAAACAAAGCTGAGGATATTTCCCTCTTTTTTTGAAAGCCTGGCCTTTGATAGCATCGTGCCTTCGGAAATCGGGCGCAAATAGCGGATGGAGGCATTTACCGTAAGCATTCGTTCCCGGGGCTTTGTGACATGGAAAATGCACATTAGTGCCGTCAGTGTATCGCCAATGGTGAAGTACGCGCCGCCATGCATCAGGCCGTGCAAAGCCATGTTTTTCTTCTGCAATGTGGAGGAAG
>JAGRNC010000189.1 GCA_020440935.1 Leptospiraceae bacterium
CGATGACAATGTTCTGGACATCGCCTACGAAAGCGGCTTCAATTCATTGTCTTCGTTTAATTCGCAGTTCAAAAAGAGCAAGTCGGTAAGCCCCGTAGCCTTTCGAAAGGCCGGCCCGAGTTCAGGGAAGGCAAGCTAACATTCCAGCCAATTCCCGCAGACCGACAGAATCATTACCGTTGGCCGTGGCAGTGCATTGCCAGCTGTTCGAACACATCTGCATGGCAAGCCACCGACCGTTCGATGGGGTCAGCATAGCCTCCGCCCATAAAAACTACTACCGGCACATCCCAGTAAGCCACATGATCAAAGACGATGGCATTCCGACGCCGTAACCCTTCACGGCTCAGTGCAAGCTTTCCCAGAGTATCCTCTTTTAGTGGATCACAGCCAGCCTGAAAGAGGATCAGCTCAGGCTTTGCCCTGGCAAGAGCGTCGGTCAGTGTGGATCGTAAGGCAATCAGGTAGGCTGCATCGTCGGTATCGTTGGGTAGCTCAACATCGCAATCGCTCCTTTCTTTACGAAACGGATAGTTTTTGGCGCCATGGATGGAGTAGGTGAAGGTCAATGGATCGTCAGCAAAGATTGATGCAGTGCCATTCCCCTGGTGCACATCGCAGTCGATGATAGCCACTCTCTGTATTCCATACTCTTTTCTTGCGACCTGCACGCTGATGGCTATGTCATTAAATACGCAATATCCTTCTCCGTGGCCGGCAAAGGCATGATGGGTACCCCCTGCTAGATTTCCCGCCGCGGCACCACCGTTTCGCGATTCTAGCGCTTTTCGGAGGGCACCGATGGATCCCCCGGCGATGGTTAGAGTGCGTTCCACAAATTCCGGTGTCCAGGGTCGAAAACCAATGCGACGAATTTCCTGTTCCGTGAGCCTTCCTTCCAGGAAGGCCCCTATATAACTTGCTGCATGTACTAAATGGAGATATTCCCCGGACAAGATCCCGGACTCCAGAAACCGAATTTCAAGTTCGGGTCTACTTCGGGCTCGGCTGCATAGTTCTTCGTAAACAAGGCGATATCGGGTCCGGGGAAATCTGGCATGAGGCGATATCGCGGAAGTATAGATTGGATGGTAGAAGAGGTTTAGCATTCGATTTCCGTTTTGTCGGAATGGCGTCCATCGGTAATTTACTTGTTTCTATTCGTCTTGCCCATCAGAGTTGGACCTATCAAAGACACACTTCGTTAGTGGCTCATTCGAAGCCATTCGAGATGGTCCAGATCTTTATCCCATGATTCGAATCATTTTCAGATTTCGGCGGATCATACCGCTGCTTGCACTGCTGATGATGCAATGCTCCCGGAACATTGTTATTCATGAAGTCCCTTCCATTCATGCGAACTGCAGCTTTAAGGCGCAATCCATCCTGGATCTTTCCGAGCGGCCAGAAAATTACACCGGTATTGATCTGGATTCCTCCGGAAATCTGGTAATTTTGCATCGGGCCGGGCATTCCTTCAACAATGCCTCGTTGATCGACGAGGACACTGTGGCGATCTATTCCCTCAGGGATCATCGGCTACTCCGCACCTGGGGCGCCGGCCAATTCGTGGTCCCCCATGGCATCACGGTTGATGACCGGGATGATGTCTGGATTACCGATACAGGCCAAAACAAGGTATTCAAGTTTTCTCCTACGGGAGAACTCCTGAAACCGTACGGCGAAGATTATTCGGTTTTCACTGAGGCATGTCTGCGATTGCGGAACATCCTTCCCGGCCTTTCTTGTTTTTTGTCGAAAAAGCAATTCGCCAGGCCTACGGACGTAGAGGTATTTTCGGACGGCAGCTTTGTGGTTTCCGATGGCTACAGAAATAACAGAATCGTGCGGATGGATGCGCAAGGTAATGTCATCTGGGAAGTGAATCGGGCGGGAAACGAACCCGGCGCTTTTCATTTGCCGCATGACCTTGCCCTGGATGACAGGGAGCGCATCCTGGTAGCGGATCGTCGAAACAGTCGAATCCAATTATTCAATAAGGATGGCCAATTTCTGGAGACGTGGGACCGGCCCGAATTAGGTCGACCCTATGCCATTGACGCCGCTGCTGGAAGGATCTATGTCGTGGATGCCGGGGATTCCTATGAGTTTGATGGGGGCATAGAACGGAGTCGACTTCTGATGCTCGACTCCGACGGGAGATTGATTTCTTCACAGGAAGGATTTGGTTCCGGTATAGGAGAGATGCGACTGCCGCATGACGTAGCGGTATCGGCCAATGGAGAGGTTTTCGTCGCTGAATTGGTCAATGACCGTGTGCAAAGCTTTCGATTATCCGCACCTTGCGCTTCTCCCTGATTCGATTGGAAGCAACGGCGCTGCGCCTTTTTCCAGTGCCTTTACCTGGCATGCATTGCATTAAGCATGAATCGCCTTTATCGCTTCTTCCATAGTATTGACGATGCGAAAATGGTCTGTAAGCCGCAGGAGCTCCAGAGTATAGAGACAGTTTTTAGAAAGCTCTGTAAGAATGAGCGAGCCGCCGGCTCGCTTCAGCTCTCCTTCAAAGTTCATAAGTGCACCTACCACACTGGAGCTAATAATGCTGACCCCGGCCAGGTTTACAATGACTCTGGTTGCGTTTTCGGCCTGGATTTCTGCCAACACCATTTTCAGCCTGGGAAAACTCTCTATATCCATGGTTCCCTGCAATTGAATGATTTCCACTGATTCGCGGGTTCTGCGCTCAATTTTCATTCTTGAAACCTTTCATCTACATGAGACTGGAAATACCCGGAATCCAAATAGGCCCCGATTTCCGAGGTCGAGTCTGTTTGTACATTGAACATAAACCGGACTGCCACCCATGTACTATGGGACGACAGGATTAAGGCATTTTCGGTCTAGATTGGTAATTCTCAATCGAGCGGCCCCGGGAGCAACAGAATCCTGTTAGCCCGTGCTCGGGGCATTGTAGGAAGCTCTCCCGGTTCGTTCGGCCCTTTGGTCCTCCAGCGCAAAAAAAATTAAAGCAACAGCCCATTTCGTCGATCATTTACCTGTGAGGCACTGGAAAGAAAGAAAGCCCTGACAGGCACACCGAAATGGCAGCCGCCGGTATCGGTATCCGCCTCAAAAAACTGCAGATTTTTTTTGCCGCCTGAGTCGTTTTTTTACGGTTCGGGCTAAAGGTCGTTTCCTCCAACTACGAAAGTATAGACAGATAAAGATAGAACTCTGTTCGGGCAATTGTCGGCGCACGGAAGGCCGACTCTCGAGCAAAGTGGACACATGAATGCCGGGTGACACCGGCGCGTTTCAAGGAGGAAACGAATGATCATCAACCATAACCTATCGGCGATCAATTCTCATCGAGCGCTGAAGTTCCAGCAATGGGAAGTTGACAAGAATATGGAAAAATTGTCCTCCGGGATGCGGATTAATCGCGCCGGGGACGATGCATCGGGACTGGCCGTGTCTGAAAAGATGCGCGCACAGGTCCATGGGCTCCGACAGGCAGAACGAAATGCCGAGGACGGAATGAGCATGATCCAAACCGCAGAAGGCTATCTTTCTGAAGTAGCCAATGTTCTGCAGCGGATTCGCGTTCTTTCCATCCAGTCTTCCAATGGTATCTACACCGCCAAAGATCGACAAATGATCCAGGTGGAGGTTTCCGCTCTGGTAGACGAGGTAGATCGTATCGCCAGCCAGGCACAGTTCAATACAATGAATCTGTTTCTGGGCGAGTTTGCCCGGGATTCCCGAGTGTCTTCCATGTGGTTCCACATCGGACCAAACCAGCACCAGCGAGAAAGAGTGTATATCCAGACTATGACTGCGAATGCGCTCAATCTGAAGCAGGTGGATGGAAATATCATGAGTATTTCCACCGCCGAAATGGCCAACGAAGCAATCGGTACTCTTGACGCTGCCTTAGATCGAATCAATAAGCAGCGCGCAGATATGGGCGCCTATTACAATCGTTTGGAACATTCGGCCAAAGGTCTGATGGTTGCCTACGAAAACACCCAGGCCGCAGAAAGTCGAATTCGGGATGTAGATATGGCCGAAGAAGCCACTGCATTCACGAAGAACCAGATTCTGGCTCAGACAGGAACGGCAATGCTGGCTCAGGCGAATATTCGTCCTCAGTCCGTACTGCAACTGCTTAGATAAGCGGGGAGGTTAAGCTGAACTACAGCACCATGTTGTCCTGACTCCATGCACGCAACAGCCGGCGGGTTTGCCGGTGCCTTTCGGACGGAGTGTGCATACGCACTCTCCCACCTGCTTCCTCAGAAATAGGTGAAAAGAGGCAAAGGAGTGCAGGATGATTATCAATCACAACATGAGTGCTATCAACGCTCATAGAGCGTTGAAGTTCAACGTTTGGGAAACAGATAAGTCCATGGAGAAATTGAGCTCCGGGCAGCGGATTAACCGCGCCGGGGACGATGCTTCGGGGCTGGCTGTTTCTGAAAAGATGCGGACACAGATCCAGGGCCTTCGCCAGGCGGAACGAAATACCGAGGACGGTATGAGTTTCATTCAGACCACGGAAGGGTATCTGGCTCAGACTTCGGAGATAATCCAGCGGATTCGCGTTCTGGGAGTTCAGGCTTCCAACGGAATCTATTCGGCTCAAGATAGAGAGCTGATTCAGGTGGAGATTTCTCAGCTAGTCGACGAGGTGGATCGGATCGCATCTCAGGCCGAGTTCAACAGGTTCGATCTGTTAATGGGACGCTTTGCGTCGGGCTCTACGAAGGGATCCATGTGGTTCCATCTGGGACCCAACCAGGGACAGAGAGTACAGGCTTTCATCGGAACGATGACTGCCACAGCACTGGGACTGAGAGCGGCGGATCGCCAGATCGTTAGCGTGTCAACGCCCCAAAAGGCGGACGACACAATTGGTCGAGCAGATGCTGCACTTGCGACGCTGATGAAACAGAGATCCGATCTCGGTGCTTACTACAACCGCCTGGAACATACGGCCAAGGGGCTGATGAACGCATACGAGAATGTGCAGGCATCCGAAAGCCGGATCCGCGATGTGGATATGGCCGAGGAAATGGTTAAGCTGACCACCAATCAGATTTTAACCCAATCCTCGATAGCGATGCTGTCGCATGCTGGCGTAAGGCCAGAAGGGATTTTGAATTTGCTGCGTTGAAGGAGCAATTCCACCGGCGCACATATAAATCTCAGACGTTACCATCGGCCCGGGCATCTGCCCGGGTCTTTTTTTCGCCGATGGAATTGCTCTCTTATGAATCGGTAGAATTGACCCTTTCCGTTAATAAAATGATCGGTCTGAGAGGGTCGGGCCGTCCAAAATCGAGAAAAAAATCTGCGGTAGGTAGGCGCTCCACGGAACGATCGGATGGGCTATCCGGATCCGGGCTACCGCTCGTTCTGAATACCGGGCGCATTAAATGTGTGGGGCGGGTTTTAAGTCGAACGCTCGGATCCGGGCCACCGGGCGTCTTAAACGCGGCGGGCGGTTTTAAGTCGAACAATCGGAACGGGCCACCGGGCGCTCTGAATACCGGGCGTCTTAAATGCGCGGGCGGGTTTTAAGTCGAACGCCCGTAGCGGGGCTACCGCTCGTTCTGAATACCGGG
>JAGRNC010000190.1 GCA_020440935.1 Leptospiraceae bacterium
CATCCAAGAAGACATTCTACAACTACTTCTCCAGCAAGCGCGATCTGGGAGAAGCTTATCTACGATTGGAATTCGAAGCGCTGCAGCGCCGCCTGGACCGATTGTTCAGCCGATTCAAATCGGACTATTCCGGTTTCATTCGCGCCTGGGTGCGGGATTTGAAGGGTCTGGCCGCCAGTGAATCTTTTGGCGGATGCCCTCTTTCGCTGGGAGCTGGCGCTGCATTCCCCGATTTTCAATCCCTGGTCGCCGATGCCGCCGAGGGACTCCTGGAACAACTTTCGGGGTATTTGCGAAGTTGCGATTTGCATTGCGATGCGGCGGTTTCGCGCCGTCTGGCAGGACAGATCATGATTCAATACGAAGGGGCCCTGCAAATGTGGCGGATTACAGGCAGCGAAGAGTATTTTGATGCGGCTGCGGAAATACTGATTCGATTACCCCGACAATGGAATTCCTGATTAAAGGCTGGTTTCCGCTCAAGGCAACCGGTAGGTAGCATGGCAGGCTACGCATCGCGACATTAGTTGACCCATGTGTTCCATTACCTGGCTATCCGTTGCATTGCTTCGAATCGTTTGTGCCAGGTTGTCAAATTCTCGATGGGTTCCCAGCCCCAGTTTTTTCATCGGCGCAGGTAACTTGAAAAGTATGGTAGACTCGACGGCGGCCAACTCCTCCACCATGCCCATGCCCACGCTTTCGGCGGCCTGTGCGGCTTCTTCGCGGTTTCCCTTTCCCATCGCCACATGGATTTGCTGCGTCGCTTCCAGGAGTTGTCGCATTTCCTGTAATACAAATTGCTTTTCGCCCGGAGTAACATTAACAATTTCACGGCCATCCGGTCCCAGTCGGCTAACTCCGAACAGGAAAAAGTAGGCAAATCCGCCAACGGTTCCAATCCAGATGATGGCCAGTGCAATCGTTGCAATGCGATAGTTGTTCTTATCTTTCATTTTCCTTGTTCTCCTGAGCAGATCGGAATCGGTTTTCTTTCCGCTTTTCTGCCTATCCGGTTGCAGCAATCCTCGCGGCGCGGAGCATGATGATTGTACAGAGCAATCTGCCGTATACTCAATTCCAGCGCAGAGTAAAACCTAGGTACAGAGTAATCACCTGGGTTTCCTTTTCGAATGATAGAAGCGATACCTGAAATGGCTCCACAGCGACGGCATGCCCAAGCCACCATTCAGAGAATGGAATGCCTTTTACAGTATGGGGAAAACAGTACTGCAATGCAATGTCAAAGCTGGAAGGCTGGCTATCCGGGTAGACTTCTTGGGATCCACCATCAAACAACCAGCCCAGACCAAGTGTTACCATGTGCTCTACCGTAGTCCCCAGAAGTGGGTTCACACCTTCTGCGGTCTGCGGCGTGCGACCGTAGCTGTAGCCCGCGCGCAATCGGATATCTTCCAGGGAGCGTTCCACACCAAGACTGACCACGGTCTGATCTCTCCATCGCAGGTTCATTCGCAAATACGGCGATCGAAATCCCAGGGGAGCGATGATCAGGGGGCGATCCAGGGTAAATAGCAAACTGTTCATCGAAGCGGACCATAGAGTATGAGAAATGTCGGCAACAAATCGGTAATTTTCGGTCCGGTACTCCAGACCAGCCACGAATCTGGCCGGCCATTCCATGAATCGGGAAACATGCGCGGGATAGGCATAGTCCGGATCATATGTATCTGTGCGAATTCGGCCATCGAGATAGAATCGACTGGCTGACGTGAAGGAGGCTGCAAAGCTCCAATGATCGGTATCGTAGGACGCTCCGATTTTTGCTCCCAGGGCGTAGGCAGGATCGGACTGATAGTGAAATCCCCCAGGTAGCGTGGCTCCGGTTAATGGGTCCGAGTAAGAGCGATCCATGCGCTTTGTGGCATAGATTAGATCTGCGGCCATTCCCAGGGAGAATGCGCCCCAATCGTAGCTCAGGCCTGGCGTTGCCTTTATCAGAGCGAATTGTGCATGGATGGTTTCCTTCGCCAGACCGCTTCGATTCGTTACCGGCGCTCCGGAAGCCCCATCGGTGCGCACTTCCGTGGCGGGGTAGGCTCGCATTAGTCCTGGAAAATCAGCGCCTCCACCACCCTGAGCATATAGCGCCAATCCCCAGGCCCAGCGATTCCCCCCATAGGAGTAGCCCAGGGCGGGCAGGGGCGCAATGGGTCGAAAATCTCGATCGTTTCTATAATAAGTGCCGAGCTTTGGATCCAGGTACTCATCTTCATAGTGCACGCGGGCCTGATTCAATGCAATCTGACCCTGGAATGCATGACCTTTCACCCGACTTAGAAGCGCCGGATTCTCCTCCAGGACCAGGGGGGAACCGAAGGGGCTATAAAAAGCGCCTGCCAGCCCCGCTTGATCGGCGCCGAAGGAGGGTAGCCAGATTCCATGGAAGGCATGTGCTTGCCCGGCCCAGAGGAAAAGCGTCAGAATCAGCAGATTCCGAAAGGCAAAAGTGTCTCTTCCCTGGACAAGAAAAACTCTGCGAATGATTGAATCGACGGGCAAATGAGCACCTTACCTGATTTTGAGAATAAATCTCAATATGCGCATTCAGTGTCAAGCAAAGCGGCAGGGGAACTTTAAATCTGTCAAATCTTCCGATCGAAGTATCGATCCGAAGTCGGCGCCCTCAAATGGAATACTCCATACTCCAGAGAGAATTGCCATCCCATGCTTTCGGCCAGTGCGGCCGCAATCGTCAGGCCAATTCCTTCGCCGCGCCTTTCTTTGCTCTGGAAAGAATGTTCGCTCTGGCTTGCGTTTTCTGACCGCTGAGCCTGCGGCTGGAGCAGTTCACCCTTGGCGCGGGCCCGGGTCGCTGATTGGCCGGTCTGATCGCTGCGTTTGGGATCGTCCGATGGGGATTTGGGATCCAAGCTGGTGGGAATGGAAATTTCGATGTGGGTGCGTCGCCTGGATAGCTTTAGAATCATCTCTGCGCCGGCTGGTTCGTATTGCATGAAGTTACGGGCCAGGTTTTTTAGAATTACAGATAGGTGATCGGGGTTTACCGGTACCTCCATCGTTTCCAGATCCGTTTCCAATCGAATTTGCTTTTTGTGCTGCGCGAATTGCGGCAGTTGTTCCTGGATAAAAGAGCGTAGAAACTCCAGAAGATCCAGCGATTCCACCGGCACCCTGCCGCCGGCTTCCATCACGCCCCGCGTTACCAGTTGCACTTCGGCCATGGTCTTTTCCAGAGCACGAATGGAATCATCCAGACGGCTTACTGCTCGATCGGCATTCTTCTTTCGAAAGACCTCAAAGGACCAGCGCAAGGCCATTAATGGATTTCGCAATTCATGGGTTATCGCTCGCAGTAGGATCTTGTCCCTCTGCCGTGCCGCCTCGATTTGTTCCGCCATGTTATTGAATGCATCGGCCAGAAGTGCCGTTTCGTAGCTATGCGGCGTTTCTTTGAATCGCACTGCGGTAGCGCCCTGTCCAAAGCTGCGTATAGCGCCAGCAAGATCGGACAACGGCTTGAGGGAATACACCAGCAATGCCGCCGATCCTGCCATGAGAATCAGTATGAATACCAGAGCGGCCACACCCGGATCCACGCGTACCGGCAGGTATCTTGGCGGTCGAGCAACATAAACAAGTCCGGGATGCAGGCGCGATGGAATGTGTAAGGCTCCGGGCATGGGTCTTGGTTCGCGCAAGCCCGATTCAATTTCTTCCCATCGTACATTGGCCCGCGCCGCACTTCGCTGGTAGAAAGACTGCCTTTCTGCTTCGCTTAAATGATCCAGATGTCCTACGATGATCTCCGGCAAAATGCGACTAAACGGTCCGGCAGGCCCCAGAGGAGAAGGTCCGGAAACAAATAGCAGCAAACCCACCAGCAGCAGCAGACTGCAAATGTAGAGGAGCACAATCTTTTTATATGTCTTCATCGGCCAGCATGTAACCCCTTCCCCAGATTGTTTTGATCTCTTCTTGTAGTTGAAGCTTGGAGCGCAGTTTTGATATGTGCACGTCTACCAGTCGATCGCCGCTGATCTGTTCCTTTCCCAGAGCCTGGTAAAGGCTGGATTTATCCACGGAACGTCCGCGATGAAGCAAAAGGTGTAAAAACAAATCGAATTCATTGGATGTTAAGTTCTGGGCCACTCCATCGCGGCTCACCGATCGCCTGGATTTGTTAACTTCGAATTTATGCCCGGCCGCATTATATTCCAGTGTTGTCTGCGATGAATCAGAGCGCCTGCGAATGCTTTCCAGCTTGGCCAGAAAATAGTCGGGTTCAAAAGGCTTGGTCAAATAATCATCGGCTCCTTCGCGCAAAGTGCTGACCATCCGATCGTTTTCCGAAATAGCAGACATTACGATGATGGTTGCATTGGAGCCGCTGCGAATGCTTGCAATAAGATCTCCACCGTCGCCATCCGGAAGCATTAAGTCCAGCAGTACTATGTCGAATTTGCTGCCGTTGCGCGCCAGAGCGCTTCGGCATTCTTCCAGAGTACTGACATGCTCTACCTGTTCTTCTTCGAGCTCCAGCAGCTCTACAATGGACTGTCCCAGGTGCACATCGTCTTCAACAAGTAGGATCATTTCTATTCTATATTTGGATGTATCTTTCTGAGCGCAATCAATGTTACGACGGAGGGATGGCTGCTTTACATATATTTACAGTCCATATGAACCATGATCAAAGTTTGGGCTTGCTCGATTCGTCCTATCGCGCATAGGTAAATGGGCCTTCGGGCCCAGAAAAGGAGCATGCATATGAACAGCATTCGATACCGATGGTCGGCCGCACTTGCGGTGGCCATTGTTGCGGTCTCTTACTGTACTTCGCAAGGCGATAGTGGAGACTCGCAGCTTACGGACCTCTCTCAACTTTTAACGGCAAGTCAGGATGTTACCGGCGATTTTGCGCAGGATGATTATGCCAGCCACATTGGCGAGGCCCATAGTCCCGGACTTGCGCCGTTACCGGCCCGGGAAGCCGAGCTGGCAGAAATGCAAGTTATAAGCGAGGCCACTTCCTCCGGAACCATTACCGCCTCCGGCACCGAGGATTGTCCGGGAGGGGGCACCATAACCTATTCCTTCACAGCAAATCTGACGCTGACCGCTTACACCGATCCGTTCAACAAAGAAGGTACCATCGATTCTGCCGTTAGAAGTCTGGAGTTTGAAGGTTGCAGCCCGCATCCGGGCCTTACCATCAATTCCGGAACCATGACTTTTACGCAGACCGGGACTTCTACCATCTCCTTCGCACAGAGCGGCGATACAGTGACGGTTACTTCTACAGATAAAGTGTTCACAGTGGAAGGAAGTATGAATGGCACTCATCGGCCTCCTCCACCGGGTAGCAAGCCGCCCGAGGGAGCGCCGGAAGGGGCTGGGCCGCCTCCTGGACCTCCCCCTGGAGCTTCTGGTGGAAGCGAAATTACCGACGATCTGGCCATTAGCATTGAGGTTACCGAAAGCGAAAAGGTAGCAAGCCTCACAGTTTCTGGATCTTCCGTGGAGGACCTGCAGCCGGTATCCGTGAAAGGTTCGATTAACGGAACGGTAACCCATTCAACTCCCATGGGCGAACAGGTAGA
>JAGRNC010000191.1 GCA_020440935.1 Leptospiraceae bacterium
GATCAAATACTGGAAAATGCCCGGGAAGTATCGGACCATGGATCCTCGTCCTTTCTAAATCGGAACGGCCGCGCTACCTACAAATTGGATCAGGTAATTGGGCTTACTTTTCGCAGCGAATGGTTTGGTACAACCTTTGACTGGATTGCATTACCGCATCCATCGGGCTTGAATACCTGGAATCATTCTACAATCGGAAAAGAGCGCATCTCCCGGGCACTGGCTTCGCTCCGGTCCCATCCCGCCATCGCAGAAACGTTTTTTGGGTAGAAGAAACGAAAAAGCGATTTGCCTGAATAAAAATGAACCCGAACCATGTTGCTATCGATCAAATGAATCATCACTTAAGGAGTCTTGAATGCGAAAGAAAACAACTTCGGCCCTACTGGTAGCAGCCTTTCTTATGGCCGGCGCTCTGCTGGCGCAGGATAAATGGGTGCCCGGATCAAATGGGCATGTGGACGGATTTACTTTATATGGCGGAAACGAAAACGGAAAGAATCTATTCCTTTGTGCAGGCTATATGGGCGGAACCTATCATCCAGGAAAGATTGTTGGTTCAAATTGTAACTTTGGCTACGGCGGCCAGGAAATCACAGCCAGCAACTATTACACTTTGCAGGTAACGCAGGAATCACTGAAACGCTACAGCTGGCATAAAGCCGCCAATGGCGCGATCCCGCAGCTAAACGGCTACGTTCCCATTGAAGTTGGTCGAGAAGGTACGCGAATTCTGTATGTCTGTCGGGCCCCTTATCAGGGTGGCGTGCATCCAGGAAAAGTAGTAGGTTCAAATTGCAATATTGGCTGGGGCGGCCGCGAAGTCCTGGTTCCAAACTACGAAGTTTTGATGTTTCGAACGAACTGATTTCGAAATCCACCGGGCCTCGGTTCCACGGGGCCCACTCCATCCCCAATCACTTCTTTTCGGTTCCGGCAATTCCCTGGAACGAATGATCGCCTCGGTCAACGTACCCGAGCTAGATCCAACCGTTCGTCCCGATGGTTCGACATAAAGTCGTCGCGCCCGTTTTAATGAGGCCGTGACCTTTGAAAGTGGCGTGCCGCTGGTTCGACTTAAAGCCGGCGCCCGATTTTAAGACGCCCGTGACCTTTGGATTTGTGCAGATGGGTTCGCCTTAATGCCGGGGCGCCCGATTTTAAGACGCCCGTGACCTTTGGATTTGTGCAGATGGGTTCGCCTTAATGCCGGCCCGCGATGTTAAGACGACCATGGCGATTGCTCCTTCTGCGCATGGTTTTAAGCAAAGACGCGTCTTGTAATCTAGCAAACCAGATGTAATAATAGTGCCGCTTTGGAAGGAAGCGCAAAGGGGTCGCTCGATGGAAAGTGTTCCCGGACCTCCCCGCTACATCAGGGGCAAGAAGGGGAACTATCCACTAGCTCAGACCCAGGATAAGAAATTGAATCGGTGTGGTAAGTATGCAGCCCAGAGCCAGGAAAGTCCCCAGCGGCGCAGGAGCGCTGCGGTCTTTTCTGACCAGCATTATATAGAGAATACTCCAGAGCGATCCCAGGACCACCGCCATCAGAACAAAGGGCATTCCGTGATGGAGCGCGATCGGAATAATAAGCCACACATCCCCCAGTCCCAGGCCATGCGGACGCAGAATATGAAGCGTTCCAAATAGCAGGAATGCGACCAGCGCGGTCAGCGTGAAATTCACCGTGGGCCCCGATTGGGCAAGAAGAAGTATCCAGTCAGCGCTGGAGGCATGCTGTAGGCTTTCCCAGAAATTGCTCAGTTCCACCATTGGAGACACCGGATACAATAAAGCGCGGCGAACAAGCTCGCCGATGGCGATCAAAAAAGCCAGAAACGTATTTTCGTAATCCAGGATCATCATTCGGTGATCCGTGGTTGCGGCCACTAACATGTGTCCGCAAAACAAAAGAGCAAGAATGGAAGCGACGAAGTCACCGGTAAAGAGCAAGAAGGCTACTAGAAGCGCTCCTCCGGCAAGTTCTGCTATAGGATGAATGGCGGGAATTTCCCGGCCACAGGATCGGCAATGACGCGATGAGAAAAAATATCCCAGAACCGGAACGAGCGCCAGGCTGGACAGCGGTGTTTCGCAATCATCGCAGAAAGATGGGCGTGTAAAGAATTCTTTCCAGCGGCTCGAGTAGGGCTGCTTTCTGCCCGGGCCATAGAAGTAATAAAGTACCCGGCTTCCGCAGGCCATGTAAAAGCTAAATACGGACGCTCCAATGCAAAAGGCTAGCGCCAGCGCAAGGCCAAGCATCCAGCCCGGCAGGCTTTGATAGGCGAATCCACCCAGATCTGGTATCATGCACCAGCCATCGCGCGCAGGGCTTTTACGCCTCTTTCCAGGGTCTCATCGTTGGCCGCATAGGAAATGCGAATCCAGTTGCCCCGGTCGGTGAAAATACTACCTGGCACCACCAGAAGCTGGTGTTCGTCAATGCCACGCTGTACAAATTTAAGAGCGTCCTCCGGAACTTCGGCAAATAGGTAAAAGGCTCCATCGGGGGGGCCGAAGCGGTAATGGTCTTTTAACTCGTTCACCATGAAATCCCGTCGCTTCCGGTAATCGGCAACATAGTCGGTCATATCCGTATCCAGCGCGGCGATACCGGCCCACTGGTTCGGGGTGGGTGCGCAGACGATGGTATACTGTTGCAGTGTGGTCATGGCGCGTATCAGCGCTTCGGGCCCGCTAACAGCGGCCAGTCGCATGCCCGTCATACTGTAGGACTTGGAAAACCCCATCATGGTTACCGCGTTCGGGTAAATCGCAGCGGCGCTCTTGAACTTTCCATCATAATCGAAGATCTCGTAGATTTCATCGCTACAGAGCAGGGCGCCTGTTCGATCCGCCAGATTTCCCAATGCGCGAACTTGATCTTCCGAAAGAATTCTACCGGTGGGGTTCGAGGGACTGGAAAAGAGAATTAATTTCAGGCGATCGAACTTGAGGTTCTCCAGGTCCGATGCCGAAAAATCTTCCGGGATAGTACGCATGCGAGCGCCAAAGAAAGAGGAAAGCCCCCGATAAATCAGGAAGGAAGGCTCAACCAGTAATACTTCATCATCCGGATCGACGGTGGTGAGATACAGCAATTGCAGAACGGAGGCGACCCCCGAAGTAACCAGGATATTCTCGGCGCTGGCGCTAAAGCCATTTACTTCCTGGAATTTTTGGCTCAATCGTTCGCGAAGCGGTAGGATGCCCTGGGTCTGGCTATAGGCAGTCTTCTTTTCCCGCAATGCCTTTCGTGCCGCCTCTACCACAGAGTCCGGAGTGTCAAAATGAGGTTGGCCTATGGAAAGATTAATCGGAGAATCCAATTTTGCGGCCAGGTCAAACATTCGCCGGATCTGGGACGTATCGATATGGTTCATCCGACGGGACAAATAAGAAGCGCTCATTGCTAGCCAGTGGAGCAATGACGCCTCAGTACGAAAAGTAGAAATCGGTTATCCAGCTTTTGCGAACGGCGGACTTAAAGGCTATCGGGATTGTGACAGCCGGCCATTATTTTTTTCCGAATTATCCATGATTCAGTCCATTGCATTTGAGGTCCGTCTACGGCAACCAACAGCGAATCGGCGGATGAATTTCTTTGACTCAAAAATCAATACTGGACGCAATGTCATTTATGGCATCCGTTCAGATCGCAGGATACAATGTTCCCAGTTTTCATGAAGATCCGGGTTGGATTCCGGAAACCAACATTATTCTGACGCCCACCACCACCGCAAATCTGCGTAAGATTCTACCGGCCATCGTCCAAAATCGTCCCTTGCTTCTGGTAGGCGATGCCGGGGTCGGAAAAAATGCACTAATCTACTATATAAACAGCCTTCGTAAACATCCCACAATTCGATACAGTTTCAATGAGGACACCCTGCCGGAGGATCTGGTAGGATCGTATCGGTTGGATCCGAACACCCACGGATTCGTCTGGTCCGATGGTCCGCTGAGTCAGGCAATGCGACAGGGCTCGACCTTTGTAGCCGATGAGATGAACCTGGCCAGCCCGGAGGTGCTCAAGCGATTTCAGTCCATCTTCAGCGATCATTATCTGGAAATGCTGGAGGGGGATGCTACCCGCATCGATCCGGCCCCGGGCTTTCAGTTTGTAGCCACGCAGAACCCTGCGGAAGGGTTCGAAGGTAGAAAGAACCTTCCCCGAGAAATTCAGAAATACTTCATCACTGTCTATCTGGATGCGTACCCCACAGCAGAATTGGTTTCGATTCTACATGGCTTATTTCCGGAAGTGCCCCAGGATATTCTAAACGCAGTTGTACATATCAATCGGGATGTGGAAGATGCTGTTATTCGTAAGAAGATTGGTTCCCGGGACCTGGAGCGGTATCATTTTAACCTTCGCAATCTTACAAGGCTAACCCGCCGCATTGAGGATAAGCCATCGGCATTGTATCAAGAATTGCAGGATGTATATCTGCGGCCTTTTCGCACTACGGAGGATCATGTCGAAGTAAAAGGAATGTTCGAAAATCGACTCAAAGAGTTTGGTCTGTGGACATTGCTGGATAAAAAAGAAAAAGCTACCGAATTGGCAGCGAATTCTGATGGCCGATTCTCTATTGGCCGAGCGGTACTAAATATCTCTGAGTTCCATACATCCAACGCGCCGGATGCAGAAACGTTTCAGACGAACCTGGAAAAAGCGGCCCGTGAATTTGTTCCTGTGCCTGCTCGGGCGGACATTTTAGAGTCCATCGGTCGGGCCATCCAGTTTAAAGAGAACGTGCTTCTGGAGGGCGATGCGGACGTTGAGCCCGATGAGTATGTTCGTTTCTTCGCCAGGGCATTGGGCCGAGATCTTCATGTTGTTACACTGTCCAGAGGCATGCATACGGCGGACGTGATGGGAGGGTTGAAACCTGCCAGTGGCGCCGGAAAGGAAGCGGCCGTGGACTGGGTGGACGGACCATTGACTCGAGCCGTAAAGAATGGAGAATTCATCCTGATCCAGGGACTGGAGGCCGCGGGTCCTGAGCTGGTAGAAAAGCTAAATATGTTGATGGACGATGCGCGCGCTCTTATGCTTCCACCTGAGTCGGGAAGCAACGATCCGGTATTTCTACCCGGCGAATCGCGCATTTTCGGAGTGAAATTCTACCGATCGCAACGAACAGCCCCCACCGTGAGCCGTGCCTTTCGCAACCGATTTACCTGCTATACGATTCCCACCGTCGAGGACCCGGAGTCCATTCGCGCCATTTTGCGAAGCGAGCTCGGCTTGGACGACGAAGAGGGAAAGGAATTGGTGCGGCTAATGCAACAGTTCCATACATTGATTCGCGAAAAAGCGCGAAAGCGCGAGATAGGAGCGGCCAATCTGCAGCCCTACCGGTACGGCCTTACAAACCTTCGTCGATTTTCCGACTCCATCGGATGGGCGGTGGTGGAACCGGAGAATCTCAGCGAAAGCAAGTTGCGGGAAATCCTTCAGGAAGGGGCCGGAATTGCGTATCTAAACGAAATTGCCGATCCGGTGGAGCGAGAGAAGATGTTTCAGATGC
>JAGRNC010000192.1 GCA_020440935.1 Leptospiraceae bacterium
GTTGCTTGGAGTGGAAGAAACAGTTTCTGCACTGGAGATGGGTCTCCGATGGAGATTTTAGGAGAGCTATATGGCAATACAAAAAGGCCGAAACCTGGCGGTGTCACTTATTCTTGCCCTGGCCACTTTTCAATGCTCCGGGGACTCGCAGACTGACCAGATTCAAGATCTACTAGATATTCAGTTTTTCGCGGCCGGCTTAACTGGCGTTTGCGCGCAAACCGAAAAGACAGGAGTGAATTTCTACGTAGTGAACTTTCTGGCCATTCCGGGTGGCCAGTGTAGTAAGGCGGGACAGTACGGATTTGAAGATTATGCAACATCGCTCCAGTATTCCGTTCTGCGATTTCAAAAGGCTCTGGATCTAATCACTGCGGAATCTATCACTCCGTCCTGTCCGAATACGATTTCCCGTTTACAGGGTTACATTAGCAGCCCCACCGCTGCCACCACCGACGGAGTATTTCCAACACAATCGGGCTGGGATAATCTGCGATATCAGGATGCCGGCGGATTTTACAAAAACATTCTTGTGAATCCGCTAATGGCGCCGCCCCTCAATTTGACCGCGTTACAAATTGATGCAATGGAAACCGGGTCGTATGCCACTTATGCGAAGGTCGATGTCGCTCTTTTGCTGAATTCCGTGGCGAATGTTTCTCCGGCCGAACCGGCATGCTTTTCTAGCGCAACCATGGATTCCTATCTTCGCACCGTTGATACAAACTATGTTACTAGAAGTGCGGTCTCCTCGAGCCCGACCTCAAATCGGGTGCTCTACACCGGTTATTGCGAATATGGAACGACAAGCGCCGACGATTGCACTTTTGCCCTCGAATTGTACTAATTCGTAGGGCAAAATTCGTCCCATAGTGTCTTGCAAGGCTCCCTGGCAGTGTTCGGTGATACATTCCGAATGTCTTCTTAGCGCCCTTTCTAAAATCCGAACCTGCTTGCCAGAGTCCTTTCCTGTCAATTTCTGGTAGCAACCCTTGCCCTGGATCTGCCGGGATCAAGGGCGGAATTCAGAGGAATTTAGAATGTCGAAAACAGCGCTGATTACAGGAATTTCCGGCCAGGACGGCTCCTACCTTGCCGAGTTGCTGCTCGAGAAAGGCTACAATGTCCACGGAATTGTTCGTCGCGCCAGCCTGTTTAATCGGGAGCGGATCGAGCATCTCCACGACCATCCAAAGATGAAGTTACATTACGGAGACCTGACCGACTCCAGTAATTTGAATCGGGTGCTGGAGAAAGTGGAACCCGATGAGATCTATAACCTGGCCGCTCAGTCCCATGTGCAGGTGAGCTTTGAAGTCCCCGAATATACCGCCGAGGCGGATGCGGTGGGAACTCTGCGACTTCTGGATGCAATTAAAGATACCGGTTTGCGCGCACGATTCTACCAGGCTTCCACCTCGGAGCTTTACGGAAAGGTTCAGGAAGTTCCGCAGACGGAGAAAACACCCTTCTATCCTCGAAGTCCATATGCGGTGGCAAAGCTCTATGGATTCTGGATTGTCGTCAATTACCGCGAATCCTACGGTTTGCATGCTTCAAACGGAATACTGTTCAATCATGAATCCCCACGAAGAGGCGAAAACTTTGTGACCAGAAAGATCACCCTGGGCGTGGCAAAGATACGCGCAGGAATGATGGATACTCTTCGCATGGGAAACCTGGATGCGCGCCGGGATTGGGGATTTGCTGGCGACTACGTTCGCATGATGTGGATGATGTTACAGCAGCCCGAACCGGACGACTACGTTGTGGCCACTGGCGAAATGCACAGTGTCCGGGAGTTTATCGAAAAGGCTTTCGCGTTGACCGGTGTAGAAATCACCTGGGAAGGCAAAGACGAAAATGAAAAAGGGATCGATAAGAAAACCGGCAAGGTCGTAGTGGCGGTGGATCCCCGCTATTTTCGTCCCGCAGAAGTGGAGCAACTTCTGGGAGATCCCGCGAAGGCCAAGGCAAAACTTGGCTGGGAACCAGAAGTCAAATTTGAGCAACTCGTAGATATGATGGTCCGCGCAGATTGCGAGAAGTTCGGCGTGCCGCTGTAGGTCAGTCCCGAAAAATTGCGAAACGATTCCTATCCGCTCGCAAGTCCGCAGCCTTCCATTGGGCCCTACTTGTCTGGTCGGAGATCAAGTTGCTAGTTTCCTGGCTGTCTTTTCTGTTGACTACCCGGAGACAGTGATAGCCAATAAGATATGTTCTGTTTTGATTCCGGTGCGGCTTCTCCGACGCCGTGGCGGCGGGTTCTCGGAGCTTTGCTCATCGCTGCTGGTCTTCTATCTGCTCTACCTGGTTGCTTCGCACAGTTGCCATGCGCCTCCGGCGATCCGTCCTGCGATGCCCGGGGGATACTCGCTCTGCTTGGAAAAAGCAGCTACAATAGCTTTGTGGTCGGGACCAGCGATGGCCAAATAGCCTATTCAACGGATGAAGGACAGAGCTGGAATCTGGCATCCCTTGGCGCTTCGAATTACAATGTAAGCGGATTTGCGGTGGCCCAGGGCACGGTGTTTGCTTTTGGCGATGATTCAGGCGGGAACGGTTTTTATTTTACCAGTACAGACCTGCAGACCTGGCTCGGTCCTATCACTGTTTCTGGAAACCCGCTGTCTTTTGGCTCTAGTGACGGAAGCAGCGTTTTTGTTCTCTCGGCAGCTACATCCAATTATTTCCAGCTTACCTATGATGCCGGCCCCATTCCTCTGGGCGTAATCGATACGTCCACCGGCGGGATTAATCTGTTCAAATTCTACGACGGACACTGGTTCGTAGGCGACACTCCACCAGCCGATCCGCCGCTGCGATATGGTACTGGACTGTCCAGTTTGGCGCCTCCTTCCGGTGGGGTAACAGACCCGGTAAACGATGTGGTGAAGATAGGAACCAACTATCTTCTAACTGGAGCGCCCGGCGGCGCTGTGGACGCTTTTGTTTCGGTGGGTTCTCTGGACTCCTGGATGACCATTTCTCCGGGGGCGAGCTTCACGGCCATTTGCGGCAACGGCAGGATTGCTCTTGCGGCAAGCACCGCAGGCAATGTATATTCCACTACCGATGCGCAAAGCCTGGGTAGTTCAACGAATACAGGGCTCGTCGCTCCGCTGACCGATATCGCCTGCTATGGAGAAACATTTATCGTGATTCCCAATGCCACAGGCAACTGGGCGCTATCTAGCACCGCCGGGGCAAGCTGGAATCTAATAACAAATCCGGTGGGGACTGGCACTCCGCGGGCCATTGAATATATTCCGTAGGGGATCTGATGGAGGTTACAACAGGGCGTCCGAGGCAAGCTTTACGGAAAGCTCAAATCCGCCCTGCACCGCAAACCCTACGACAATCGAGTAGTTTCCCTGATCGTTTTTCTCTGATCAAGCGAATTGCTTGATGCGCGATAAAAGTACAGTAAAGTTCAAGACGGATTTCGATTTATTCGATCCCATTACCGCACCGGCCCTGACTTCGCTCATGGCAGAGCGAAATCAGCTTTTCGATCGCGGATTAATCGGAGTGTATCTGGATGGCCCATCCTTGGGCAACCTGAGGATGTCCCACTCTACCGCTATTCCAAATTGTGCGGAGCCTATTGATGTCGGGATTCCGAAGGACGGAGACTTCTTGTTATGAGTGCCGTCCGTTGTAATGCCAGTCGGGAAATGGAAGGTGGCACTGGGTCCGGTCCCATCGGCAAAACCGCTTAATCCGCTACCGGCCAGTGTGGTCACTTGGGCATTTCCGATATCGATTTTTCGAATCAAGTGATTATACATGTCTGCCACAAACAGGTAGCGACCATTGGAGACCAGCCCTCCGGGCAAGTAAAATGATGTATTCCTGCCTATTCCGTGTATACTGCCGGAAGCTCCTGGTCGACTATCACGGATCCTACCGGGGCTCGTTTACTCCGCTTAGCATTGAGTACTTCAATTGAATGATTTTGGAACCACCGGTGTCAGGAATGGACCTTTAACGGTTCTCTAACCCACCTGCGGTCCATACTCGCCACCTTCCCTTCCGGAGGACCGAATTAGAATGGTAAACGAAACCCTCCGCGCGCAAAATGGGAATTGAAATGCGCGACGAAGGTACCATCAAATTCCAATCAGATTTTGAATTGCGCCATCCCATTCACTGCGAAGCGGTGACCCAATTGATTGAAGCTCGCAATGCTCTTTTCCGTCGAAACCTAATTGGTGTTTACCCTGATGGTATTTCGTTTGGAAATGTCAGCATTCGTGCGCAGCAGCCGGAGGACGGAACGAGCGGCTTCTTCATAACAGGAACACAAACTGGCTACATTGAGCGCCTGGACGAAACGCATATTGCATTCGTGGATCGCTGCGATATAGAGGCCAATTATCTGCACAGCTCGGGTCCGATTCAGGCCTCTTCGGAGGCAATGACGCATTATATGATTTACAACCTGGATTCCCTCATTGGCGCGGTGGTGCACGTACACAATGCAGCAATGTGGAACTTCTGGAAGAATCGCGCGCCTACAACAGGAGAAGATGTGCCTTATGGCACTCCGGAGATGGCCGCCGCCGTGGAAGATATCGTCCTGGCTCGAAAACCGGGTGCGGTGGCCGGATTTCTAGTGATGGCTGGCCACGAGGATGGAGTGATAAGTTACGGGTCAAACCTGCGCGAAGCTATGGACTTTATGATTGCGAAAGCTGCCGCGCTGTGAATAACTGGGCGGGTTCTCATTATATAAATTGACTGAATAGGCATGAAATCTAAATATTTACCATGCTAGCAAACGAAAAAGCGGCGCCCGGCGGCGCAAAAAATATTAGCATTGGTTCTGCCATTAGTGATGGTTTCGATGCTTATAAAAGTCAGGTGGCCTACGGTCTGGGGATTTTCGCATTGGCGATTCTTATTGGGCTGGCCTTTGTCGTGCTTTCTTCTATCATTGGATTCGTAGTCACCATGATTGCTACCGTGGTCGGAATGAACAAGGCAGCCTATTATGTTATATTTCAGGCAGTCAATCTTCCCCTGAATGTATTTTTCGTAGGGCTCCAAAGCGCCGGCATGTGGCAATGCGGAATTTCGCTGGCACGACGGACCATGGCAAAGGACGGATTTGGCTCAACTCTCTTTTCCGGGCTTCACCATAGTGCTGAGGTAATCAAAGCATTTGCCCTAGTCTGGCTCGGTGTAGCCGTGCTTCAGACTCTAGTTCTCGGAATTGGATTTCTTGTGAACGATGAGATGAGCGTCTGGCTGAATGCGGCGCTGGAAGGGCACCGTCCTTCCGCACCTCCAGGACCGTCGCTCGTGCTCTGGTTTGCTCTGGCAATGCTATTGGCTGCGCCGGTTTGGGCGCGGACGATGCTCGCGCTTCCACTAATCACGGATCGCGGTTATTCAGGCCTGGCTGCCTTGAAAACGAGCTGGCAGATTACAGCAGGCTCTACCATCAAGATCATCCTGCTCTGGGTCTTCGCCGGATTCCTCGCTACCGTTGGAGTTTTCCTTTGTTTTATTGGTGTGCTCTT
>JAGRNC010000193.1 GCA_020440935.1 Leptospiraceae bacterium
GGACGATTGGTCGGTGCCCTGGTAAACCGTGAAAAGTAGATTGCCGATTATCTCTTCTCCTTTTAAACCCCCGAGGTCTTTGCGATGGATGGATTCCAGGAATCTTTCCTGGCCTAATTCGGCCAGGCCAAAGCGAATCATCCGGGCAACCAAAAGCGCGCAAACACCGCTATCGGCGCCACCGGAAAGAGAAAGTGCGAAGCCTCTTGAGTGGCTTTTGCGTAGATAATCGAACAGTCCCAGACTTGCCGCATACAGGAACTCCAGGTTCGGATCTCCATGACGCTTCTCTAGAGGTTGGCTATCCGATCGTTCAGGCGAGGACAAATTATGGACCGGATTTGACAGAGGGCCACAATAATCGGTGGGTAGGGGGATTTCCTTTTCTTTACTGGGAGCGATCGCTTCCTCGCCGGGAATACGGAATCCAAAATCCTTTCTTGCTTCGGAGATGCGCACTGTAGCGCTTTCCAGCGAGCTATGCGAAGGGATTGTTATGGACTCACGAAAACTGTGGGTTTGCACTCGCCTGGAACGATTGGGCTCCGGATCAAAAGAAATGCAATGTACTGCAAATTCGTCAAATGAGAAAGCGGGGCTTTCGTACAGTAGATTGCCGGTTTGCGCAGCGATAGACTGCCCATCATAGATTGCGCGACCGGCTTCGTTTCCCAGGAGGTTCACCGAAATGTATGTGCAGTGAAATGCCCTGGAAGTCTCCAGCGCAATTTGTCTTCGAATTCGCTCCTTACCAATGGCAAAGTGCGAAGCGGTAGGACTGAGTATACAATCAAAGGAAGAACCTGCATGCTGGGTGGCCGGCCGATTGTCCACCCAGGAATCTTCGCAGATTTCAATGATGAATCGAAAGCTGCCTGTATCTATTATGGAAGGACCAAATAGGATTCCTTCGGCGGCCGGCTCGGGGGCTCCGCGATACGGGTGGAACCATCGAGGTTCATAGTGGATTCCATCGCCCGCCAGGTGCTGTTTTGGGACCAGAGCAACAATTTCGCCGTTGGAAAGGACTGCGGACACATTATAAAGAAGTCCCAGGTGGATGTACGGTAGCCCAACAATTACCGGAACACTACCGCTAATGCCATTGAGTTTTTCTGCAAGTAGACGCAAGCTTTCAGCGGAATTACTCCATACTTCGGGCATATGGAATGCATCTTCGCATCCGTATCCGGAAATGCAAAGCTCCGGAAATAGTATGGCGTCTGGATTGCATTGCATCGCCACCTGGCTTGCGGCGATAATGCGATTCCGGTTTCCCGACCAGTCCAGAGGGGTCTGGTTCACGGAAGCCGTGGCGACCCGTATCATCAGGCCACCTTTGCTGTGGAAATATGATTGAGTATGGATTCGAGTATGACTTTGCCCTGGATTTTTCCGTTCGCAGGATCCGTTGCCCGCTCCGGATGCGGCATCATTCCGATGATTCGTCCACCTGGACTGGTGATACCAGCAATGTCTTCCAGCGAGCCGTTTGGATTATCCAGATAGCGAAAGGCCACCAGGTTTTCGCCGTTTAGTCGAGCCAGAGTCTCCTGGTCGGCGCGATAGTTCCCTTCGCCATGGGACACGGGAATGGACAGCTCATCGGCGATTTTTCCAAAGACCTGGTTGCCGGGATTTGCTCGAAGCGACACATCGCGGCAAACATGCTTTAGGTTTTCGTTTCGGATCAATGCACCAGGTAGTAACTGCGCCTCGCAAAGGATTTGAAATCCGTTGCAGATCCCCAGGAC
The DNA here is from genome assembly GCA_020440935.1 of Leptospiraceae bacterium. GTDB lineage: Bacteria > Spirochaetota > Leptospiria > Leptospirales > Leptonemataceae > UBA3465. The sequence continues at coordinate 1,755 of JAGRNC010000193.1, forward strand.
CGGCCCGCCGCGACTGGCATGGTTCAAAAGATCGCGCATGGCGGGTGCGAAACGGGCGATGGCGCCCGCGCGCAAATAATCGCCGTACGAAAATCCACCGGGCACTACCAGTAAATCGTAGGACGACTGGATGGAATCTCCGTGCCACAGCATATCGGTGGGCACAGAAAAGAAATCTCTCAAAATGGTCTGAATGTCGCGGTCGCAATTGGAACCAGGAAATGTGATTACTCCAGCTTTCATTTTGCTTTCTCGTAAATCCCGGCGCTAAAGGATCTGTCCTTCTTCATTGAGTAAGTCAAAGCGAAAGGACTCGATAACAGGATTGGAAAGCAGATTCCGTCCCATTTCGTCTACTTCCTGCCTGGCCTTTTCCGGCGATGCAGCCTGCAATTTAAGCTCTATATATTTGCCAATGCGCACATCCTGCACATCCTGATAACCCATATGGTGGAGCGCCGTATTCACCGCCTGTCCCTGTGGATCCAGCACCGATTCTTTTAGAGTGACGTATACTCTGGCATTGATCACAGGGACGGTGTAAAATGTTGTTTCCAGCAAGAAACTCTTTTTTAGTTTCAAGGAGAGGCCTTTTTCGCGGAGCATGCATCTATGACGAATTCGATGCCAGAATGGATGAACCAGGTAGCCGACGATCTGTACTGTGTGGATTGCGATTACATTCAGCCCCGCCTGGCATGCGCCTATATTATGATCAACGGCGCCGGTCGTGCCGCTTTCATCGAGACGAATACCAGCCTGGCGGCTCCGCGGCTATTGCAGGCGCTGGAAATGATCGGATTGCAACCAGAGCAAGTGGACTGGATTATTCCCACTCATGTGCATCTGGATCATGCGGGTGGAGCGGGAGCCCTTCTGGAAAAATGCTCCAACGCACGAGTGCTGGCCCATCCCAGGGCTGCCAAGCATCTCATCGATCCCGCGCGGTTGATCGAGAGTTCCATTCAAGTGTATGGTAAGGAGCTATTTGAGCAGCTCTACGGTGAAATTGTCCCATGCTCGGAAGATCGTGTCCTAATCCAGGGCGATGATTCCGAACTAGAATGGGGCAATCGGACTTTTCATTTCTTGCATACCCGCGGTCATGCGAACCATCATTTCTGCATTTTTGAGAAGGAATCGAACGGAATATTTACGGGCGATAGTTTTGGACTGGCCTACCCCGATCTTCAGGGATCTTCTCCTTTTATCATCGCCTCCAGTACTCCTACGGATTTTGACCCGACCGCAGCTCTGGAAAGCGTGGAACGAATACTCAAGACAGGCGCGCGCTACGCATTTCTGACCCATTTCAGCAAGATCGATTGGATGGGGCCGGCTTCGGAGCAATTGAAGGAAAGTCTGCATTTTCTCGGTGGTTTGCTGGACGAATCGATCAATCGCCTGACCACCGGCGAAGAGCGTTCCGAACTGGAATCCGAAGTCAAAACGCGAATGCTCGATCGATGGTGCGACATCCTTCAGGAGAAGGGCTTTGCGGATCGTGGATTTTTGCAAAAGCGATTGGAGATGGATGCCGGTCTTAATGCGGCGGGCATTCTATTTGCAGCGGGAAGAGCGGCCAGTAAGAGATAATTCCGATTACCTTTTAATGGATCCATTCTGCGTTGAATGTACCGGATCGGGTCTTCCACTGATTCATTACAATATTTCTTTTTCGTATTAGCCTAGCTCAGACCTGATTGAATCTTCCTTTGAATATCTCGGTAAAGCTCGATAGTCTTTTCAATAACAGCTGGCGGTAGACTGGGAGCGGGCGGCTGCTTGTTCCAGCCCAGTTCTTCCACGTAATCCCGGATATATTGCTTATCGAAACCCGCCTGATTCTTTCCGGGCGAATACTGCCGAGCATCCCAATAGCGACTCGAGTCCGGAGTCAACATTTCATCGATAATGTAGATTTCATCGTTTAGAATTCCAAATTCGAACTTCGTATCGCACAGAATTATGCCCACGCCTTCCATAATTCTAGAGGCCTCTTTGAATATTCCGAGGGAAATGGATCGCAACCGATGGGCCAATTCACCCAACTCAGATTCCATTATTTCAAAGCCCACGTTTTCGTCATGATCGCCCACCGCGGCTTTGGTGGCTGGAGTGAAGATTGGTTCTGGAAGCCGATCGGCCAGCATTAGTCCGGCGGGCAGCGTAACGCCGCAGATTGCTCCTGTATTCTGGTAATCCTTCCAGCCCGATCCAGCCAGGTATCCCCGCACAACGCATTCAAAATCCACACGCTTTGTCTTTCGCACGAGGCAGCTACGTCCTTCGAGCGACGTTTCGCTTTTAAACGGGGCTGGCATTTTGGCCAGATCGCCGGTAATCCAGTGGTCTTTAAATTCCAGCGTTGCTTCCAGGCCGCTGCGACGTAACCAGTGAAACCAGCGACCGGAAACCTCGGTAAGAATCTGACCTTTTCCGGGGATGGTATCTGGAAACACAACATCGAAGGCAGAAAGGCGATCCGAGGAAACCATTACGATTTCCTCCTCCAATTCGTATAGGTCTCGGACTTTGCCTCGATAGGAAGGTTGCAGTTGCATTGGCCATTGGCCGTCGCGCTTCTCTCCAATCAAATGAGATTTGCAGTTCTATCTACAATGGAAGGAGTCGTTCCAGGTAATGCCTGAGAATTCCCGTGTAAATGGCAGTTGGCTGTTGGTTCTGGCGGCCCAGAATCCACTCTCAGGAATCAAAGCATTATGGTATCTTCAATCGGGCCCTGGGGTTTCAGGAATTCTCTTTCGGTGGCCTTGACTTTCTTCGTAACGGCGGAGGCATCCATGGGTCTGCCTTTTCCGGCCATCGTGCCCGGGCATTCTTTAACCAGTGATCGAAAATTGGCCCTGGATTGAAAATTGGACGGCCAGAATGGATAGGTTTTGCACTGTAGCGGGCGAACTTCGTATACGGAGCAGCGATTGTTCTGCAGCAGAATGCATGCTTCGCCGGATCGATGCACATAATAGCCGGGGATGCGCTCTTGAATCAGTTTGCGTTTTAGCCGTGCGAAGCCAAATGCACCCAGCTTCAGATGCTTCTTGATCGCCTGCAGATCTTCCTCGGTGAAATATACATCACCCGGACCTTTGCAACAATGACCACAGGCTGTACATTTAAACTGAAAATCTGAGCCATCAAGGGTTGTACGCACCCTTTCTTCGGCTATCCCTCTGGCCATGGTGGCAATTCAATCTGGCTGGCAGCGCTGTCAAGTGAGCCTCCCGGTAATGCCGCACATCAGAATCGGGCAACAGCGCTCCGCAAAAAATCCTGAGCTTTACTTCCGGGGGCTGCCCATTATGTCGCAAACGTAGCGCCGGTTTCATTGCATTACGTCGCCTTAAATCGTACGATTGATTTTTTTGCAGGAATTGTCCGTTGCACCCCGCCTGGCGCTCATTTTCGCTCATGCAAGGGTCCTTTTTGCACGAATCAATTTATGATGCAAAGCGCACTGATCCAGTTACTTGCGGTCCGAAAGAGTCCGGAAGAAGGAAGCCTGCTGCCGAAGGGACCCGTCAACGTCGAGCCGGGCAATGGTCGTCCATTCAGCGAAATTCTGGGCGCCCTGGATAGCGAAGGGGTCGGCCTGCCTGGAGCCCGCAATTTTCCGGGAGAGTTCCAATTTCCCATGGCCGCAACCATGGACGGGGTGTCCCAGACTCCCATGTCGCTGAGCAATCTGGCTCAGCCATCCAGCTCCGAATATGTGCGCGATGCAGGAAGCTA